>JAWWPL010000162.1:0-11536 GCA_033850605.1 Blastocatellia bacterium
TTTGAACCGGAGCCAGGCACTCGATACCGATGTCCGGCTCTACGCACAGTTGATGAGCCAGAGAGAGGATGCCGAGACCTCTCTGCGCAAGGACATGTTCAACTCTATTATCGGGACTTTTCTTACCTCAAAGAAAAAAACCGGCTACGAAGAAAAAGTTCTCAACCTGGAACTCCTGGCCTACAACTTCCACGAAGCCCTGGACCTGGCCCCGCTCTTTAAGACTGTTTACCGGGAATTAGACGACTCACCAAAATCAGGCGCCAATGATTATTTGATGCACCGTCTGGAACAAGCCGCCGATGAAGTGAAGAGTAAACAAATCGCGGCCCTTGAAGACGCCGGGGGGAAGTTAGATACAACTCTTGATCTGGATGAGCTCGAGGCAAAGCCCGAGGGAATGAAGTTGATAGACGGAACGATAAATTTTCGTTCGTCTGGCACAGACAAATTGGATCCGGCTCTGCAAAAGATACATTTCAACGTCGAAGCGCTTTTTGTAGATCGAAAGAAGAGACAAATACGGGTAAAACTGGAAGTGAAGACTCCGCGGAATCAGAATGGCGATTCCAAGTCAACCGAAATGGACACCTCCTATTCGGTTTTCTGGATCAGTCCTTTTGATTTTCCCATGATTGACAACACTCGCCTGCCGTACGGCCAGCGCTGTTCGATAGTGTTGCGCAAATTTGGAAATCCAACCGCCCAATTAACTCTGGTTTATTTCCCGGGATCGCGCGCAAGTCTTAAGGAGAAGCCGTTCTTTGATGAAGCCATGCGCGATCTACTGCACACCCGCAGTCTGATCGGTGAAGAGAGAATCAAGTAGCTTTGGTGGCGGCTGGTTTATATCGAACGCTACCAACAGTGAAGGTGATTAGTAAGGAGTTGGGGCAATGGCAAAACAATTGCGGAAGCAAACACTCTTGATTTGTATCGGGCTTGTGCTGGTCGCCTCTATCGGCGTATTTCCCAAGCCTAAAAAGGGAAATCAAAATCGGACGAATCTGCACGTCGAGGTCACCGGCCTGAAGAAAGTGAACGGCCGTAACCAGGCTGCGGCCGTTGTCGGCGCTGATATTATGGTGAGGTCTTTGGCCAGAGATCAGGATTTTTCGGAGACTTCACAGACCAACTCTCAGGGGGTTGCCAGCGTTGCCGACGTTCCTTTCGGCACGACCCTGATACAGGTCACCGCATCGGGATGGAAAAACTCCGGCGATCGCTACGAGTTGAACCGGAAGGATCAGACCATCAAGATCCAATTGAAAGAAGTTGAAGAAGCCAGTCCATCGCCAACACCGACGCCCTCGGGGACGCCGCTTTAATGTTCGGTTTTAGTTACCCTCTTTTGATATTCACTTTTGCCGCATTACACCGCATTCGTGAATAATTCTTAGACAGCCTGGCGTAAGCGGTTGCCCCGGTGCCCTGAACAATTTCGATTGGCTTTGCACAATGAAAAAGGAAGTCTAAGGTCAGCATTGGTTCATGTTGCTTCGTAGGATTCGTGTAATTTCGTCGATCGTGTGCTTAGTATTTGGCGCCATACAATCCACGAAATCACACGAAGCTAAACGAAAGAAGACGAAATAAGAGTCCTTGTGCAAAGCTACTTCGATTCAGCTACCTTCCGTCCACCTTCCTCCCCGCGTTCAAGTTATCGAAATTGAGGATCGCGTTGAAGACCAAGAAGTAGCTGCCCGAAGTCTGTCCGCGCCAGAATGGGTTGTTCGAGAAAAGCACGATGTGGCCGCGTTCTAATGGTGAATCGATCACAGCGGCGTGTTGTGCGATTTCATCACCGCCGT
The DNA here is from genome assembly GCA_033850605.1 of Blastocatellia bacterium. GTDB lineage: Bacteria > Acidobacteriota > Blastocatellia > Pyrinomonadales > Pyrinomonadaceae > UBA11740. The sequence goes on from JAWWPL010000162.1 coordinate 1,812, forward strand.
CCAGTAAACCTGAAACCAGAAGTTCGCGCGCGTCGGCATAGCGGAGGACTACGCGCGGACGCAATCCCGCCGGAATCAAGCCGATCAGGTTGCGGCGCTGCTCTTCCGTTATGGGCGTAGCTTCCCAAGCTTCGGAACTTGGCGGCGGCTCGGGCGCTTCGGCGGGAGGCCGTCCCTGGACTACATCAGGATCTTCGATCGTGCCGCGACCTGTGGACCGCTCGACAGCGCCACCGCGACGACGACCGCCGCCACCACCGCCGGCTACGTTGCTGACGTTGAAGATTGGTCCGTTGAAGCAGTAGATCGAGAGCGAATCGCCATAGCCGTAAGCAATCGGGCTGGTTGAGTCAACAAACCTTGTGCGCAGCACGTCACCGATAGCCTTCAGACGTTGTGAGCGTTGGATCGAAACTCCCGGGGTCATCCCGGTTGAGACGGCGAGATCGGCAGTATCCATCGTGCCGATATAAACACCGCCACGCTTAACAAAGTTCTGCAGGTTCGTCAGTCCGGCCCATCCCAACCCCGGCCGGCTATCGTCGGTGGAAGCGAAGCCGCCCATGTTTGGTGTCAGCTCGGTCTTCTTCCACGGCAGAGGATTCCCATACATCGGCAGGCCCTGAATGATCGCATTGAGGTTACGACCGACAGGACCAAAAACGATCACATCGTATTTGCGATTCAAGTCCGAATCCTTTGCCACATCCTGAGTACTGATATAGTCGTAGGGAATCTGCATCTGATCGAACGCCAGACGCCACCAGCCCTCGTCCTGAGTGCTGAGCCATGTATGCAGGATCGCCACGCGCGGAACCTTGACCGCGTGCATCTTCACCACCGGCGGTTGAGCGACTGGTATGGCAGTCAAGCTCAGCTCAGACGTAACTCGTTTCATATCGTCGAGCGATGCATTACGAACGATGAATGAGCCGCGATTAAATTTTACGCCCGCGGCTTCAAAGGGTTCTTCGGCAGCTTCGAACGACGCTTTGTTCAGACGATAGCGCAGAGTGATCAAGCTGTTGTCGGCGTTGTGATTGACGATGAATACGGGACCAGTAACGATTGGAGTTCCGGACACAACTCCGCTATTGGCCTTGACGTCACCGTTGACCCGATCCATCGCGGCGGCGAGCACGGTGACGTCCGTGACCCGCGTGACCTGAACGTTGCTGAGCTCGCCAAACGTCCAGCCCGTATCGTCGTAGACATCCTGTTGCGGATCCTTCGGGCTCCAATATTGATAGTCGAGTAAAGCGTCCGCGATGCGGCTGTAGGGTTGATCCATGCGCACAATGTAACTGTTTGCGGGAAATGTGCGTGTCTCTGTTTCCGCCGGTTTGGCGGGAGTTGCAGCCGGAGATGGTGAGGCAACGGCGCCCGGCCGGCCGCGTGGCGCAGCCTTCTTCTTGACCGTTACGGTGAAAGGCGCGGTGGCGCGATGAATCTCACAACCCTGAGCCTGGAGCAGGCGCAGAAGGGTCGCCTGGTTGGCGGGTCGTGGATCGTCTGCGGGAAAAACGTAAGCTGCCGGGCCTTCGTTCTTCGGTTTTTCGATCGAGCGCTTGGATTTCAGATAAAAGTTCTTGAGGAAGAGTTTCTGCTCGTGATTAAAATAATCGAGCGAGATCAGCAGCGCTGTCTGTTCGTAGTTATTGTTATTGCGCTGCGACCATTTTGCGCGTGGCAAAGGCGGATTTTGGCGATACCAGGTCCGCGACGTTTCCTCCGGTGAAAGGGTACGCACCAACGTGTCGGCGCCGCCGTTGCCAAAGGTTTCGTAAAGCCGGCTGATCCCGTTGTGCGTTGCGGCAATGAACATCAGGTAACCCGGTGACCAGGTGTCGAAGTTGCCATGGGCGAAGACGCCGGGCATCCCGAACTTGGTCATCTCAGAAACGTTCTTCCAGCCGATCATCTGCCATTCGTCAGTCAGGATCGGATCGACCCAGGCGTTGTAAGGTCCGTCACCGACGGTGTTGTCGTAAAGATAGGGAACTGACTCGTGCAGATCGTGCAACACCTGCGGCTTCCAGTTCAGATAGACGTTCATGATGTTGCGCGTGAGCTTAAGCGACATGCCCATCGCATCGCGATTGTTGTCGTGCGCGACATAGTGGCCCCAGTACAACAGCGACGGCCAATTTTCATTCGGATGCGCGAGGTGCCAATTGTAGACATCAACCATACGGTTGCGGCCGTCAACCTCGACCACGGGCGTGATGAGCGTGACCATGCCTTCGCGGATCGACTTCACATAAGGGCTTTCATCGACGGCGAGGCGATAAGCAAGCTCCATCAGAGCAGTCGGCGCGCCCGTCTCGACCGAATGAATCGTGCCGGTGATGTAGTAAATCGGAAATGACTGATCGACCAGGCGATCTGCTTCCGCGTCGTCGAAATTGATCGTGCGCGGGTCAGCCAGCTTGGTTAAGCGGGCGCGATTCTCATCGAGTTTGGCCAGCAACCTCTCGGAAGCAACGGCTACGGCGATCATTTCGCGGCCTTCCTCAGTCGTGCCGATGGAAAATACTTTTACTCGCGGGCTCGCCTTCTCAAGCAGGCGCATGTAGCGATAGACATCCTCGGCGTAGGGCAACTTACCTGGCGCGCCCGCCACATCGCCGAGCACGGCTTTTGGTGTCGGCACGTTTGGCGATGCCGGCAAATAGTCGGTAAGCGGCGAGTTGAAGAAAGGTTCAGTCGTGTACTCGCGAATCTTCTTTGTATATTCCTCGTCGATGGGTTGATTGGGATCGCGTCCCGGCTTATTCTGCGCCTGAATAGCGTGCGCGGCCGCGCCAACCAACACAACGCTTGTGAGAAGCAAGCGCGCCAACTTTTTGAAGGTCATTTTGGGTTCCTCGACACTGATGGCTTGATGCCCCTTGTTCTTAATGAAAAACTGATAAAGGGAAGAAGATGCTTTTAAGCTAAACGGGGGCAGCAAGTCAATGATTAAGGTTGGTATTCCAGGCAATTGGGGCACTAGCCCGACCGTGAGGGAGGGCTCGTTCATTCCAGTTGGGACACGGAGCCCTCCCTTAACGGTCGGGCTAATGCCCTGCTAGCGACGTCTTGCAAAATGCTGCGGCAGTTCTAAAATCAAATTACGAATGGCGAATCAAGATAATAAAGACGTCGTAAAGGGAAATCCACTATCGGAATCGAGCGGTGCGTCGATACCTGACGCACTTCCGCCCGCAGAGCTGACACCTCCGACCGTCAAGCCCATCAGCAAAGTCGCCGGTGGGTTTCCGGCGGTGCTCAGCACGGCTAAATACACGTTCAAAGAGATGGGCGCAGTGCGCGGCGCCCGCACGCTGCTGCAACTAAATCAGAAGCAGGGCATCGATTGTCCCGGTTGCGCCTGGCCTGAACCGGACGGCGAGCGTTCGCATTTCGAATTCTGTGAAGAGGGCGCCAAGCACGTCGCCGACGAAGCGACGACGAAACGGGTCACACCTGAGTTCTTCAAGCAGTGGAGCGTCCCCGAGCTTTCACATCAATCCGATCAATGGCTGAACGCGCAGGGCCGCATTACACATCCGCTGGTCTTGCGCGCCGGCGCCGATCATTACGAGGCTATTGATTGGCCGGAAGCGTTTGCGTTGATTGCAGATGAATTGAATTCGCTGGCCTCGCCGGATGAGGCGATCTTTTACACCTCGGGCCGGACCAGTAACGAAGCTGCCTTCCTCTATCAACTGTTCGTACGTCAGTTTGGCACCAACAATTTGCCCGACTGCTCGAACATGTGCCACGAATCCAGCGGCACGGGAATGAAAGAAACCCTCGGCTTCGGCAAAGGCACGGTGACGCTGGCCGACTTTGATCTGGCGGACGCCATCTTTGTTATCGGTCAGAATCCGGGGACTAATCATCCGCGCATGCTGACTTCGTTGATGCAGGCCAAACGCCGCGGCTGCAAAATCGTTCACATCAATCCGTTGCCAGAGACAGGACTCGCGCGCTTCAAACATCCACAGGAAGTTTGGACCTGGCTGGGTAAGGGCACGAAGCTGGCTGATCTTTTTCTGCAAGTCCGGATTAATGGCGACGTGGCTTTGCTGAAAGGGATCATGAAGGAACTGTTCGATGCCGAAGAGCGCCGGCCGGGCAGTGTACTGGCTCACGAATTCATAACTAGCCACACCACGGGCTTTGAAGAATTCAAAGCAGCACTGTCCCGCATTCACTGGGGCGACATCCTCGATCAATCCGGCGTCTCTAAGGTCAAGATCGAAGATGCCGCGCGAATCTTCATGGCATCCGAGCGCGTGATCTTCTGCTGGGCGATGGGCCTGACTCAGCATAAGAATGCTGTCTCGAACATCGAGGAGATCGTCAACCTGATGTTGCTGCGGGCACAGATGGGAAAGCTGGGCGCGGGTCTGTGTCCAGTCCGTGGTCACAGCAATGTGCAAGGCGATCGCACCATGGGTATCTGGGAACAGCCAAGCCCGGATTTTCTCGATCGGCTGGGCAAGGAATTCAATTTTAGACCGCCGCGACGACATGGCTGGGATACTGTGCATGCGATTCAGGCAATGCATGCCGGCGAGGCAAAAGTATTCTTTGCCCTCGGCGGAAACTTTCTTTCGGCGACGCCCGACACTGAATACACGGCCCGAGCGCTGCGTCGTTGCCGGCTGACTGTGCAGGTATCAACGAAACTGAATCGCGCGCATTTGATTACCGGCGAGCAGGCGCTGATTTTGCCGTGTCTCGGGCGCACTGAAATTGACATGCAGGAGAGCGGTGCGCAGATGGTGACCACGGAGAATTCGATGGCTGTGGTCGAGGGCTGGGAAGGGCGTCTGGCGCCGGCTGCAAAAGATCTCTTGAGCGAACCGGCAATCGTTGTCGGACTGGCGAAAGCAGTTCTGAACACGCGATCCCGCGTTGACTGGGACGGATTGCAGGCGAACTACGATCGGATTCGCGAACACATCGAACATGTTGTGCCCGGCTTTGCAGATTACAATCAGCGCGCGCGTCAGCCGGGCGGCTTCTATCTGCCAAATCCTATCCGCGAGCTGGAATTCAATACGGACGACAAGCGGGCGCATTTCACCGTTCATGAATTACCGCGGCACGATCTAAAACCAGGGCAGTTTTTAATGATGACTATGCGCAGTCACGATCAGTTCAATACGACCATCTATGGGCTGGACGATCGTTATCGAGGCATTCATAACGGCCGGCGCGTGGTCTTTCTCAATCCGGATGATATTCGATTGGACGGGCTTCATGATGGGCAGGTGGTGGACTTGATTAGCCATTTTGAAGGGGAGGAGCGGCTGGCGCCTCGTTTCACGATTGTGCAATACAGCATTCCGCGTCGCTGTGCTGCGACTTATTTTCCGGAAACGAACGTGCTGGTGCCCGTGCGTAACTTTGCGGATAAGAGTAATACGCCGGTCTCGAAGTCGGTGGTGATTAGTATCCGGGCGTCGGAGTAAGAGTAGTCAGAATAGCCGAGGTAGTGACGATTCGATGAGCCCCGCAGGGGCGGCAGATGGTAGCCCCGGGCGTAAGCCCGGGGATCAGGTCACCACAGACGTTTGAGCCCCGTAGGGGCGACAGATACGGACCGCTCGCCCGAGCGAGCAGCCTGCTATCGCAAGCGTTTCCGTACCGAGGCTGCGTCCCGAGCGGAGGCCGAGCCTCCATCTCTAATTGGGAAACTTCACGGTAAGGCAGAGCCTTACCGCAATGTGCTGAGGCAAAGCCTCGAAAGAAGGAAATGACGTCCTCCGAGAGAACCAATTCACGATCAACCTGGAAAAGCGATCTCTACAACCAGCTCGCGGCACAGCTTTCCAGCCTGCTCGCCGGCGAACGCGATCTGATTGCCAATGCGGCCAACTTCTCTTCATTGATTTTTCATTCGCTTCCTGATTTGAACTGGGCCGGGTTCTATTTTGTGAAAGACAATGAACTGATGCTCGGACCGTTTCAGGGCCGGCCGGCATGCGTGCGCATCGCGATGGGTAAGGGCGTCTGTGGCACGGCGGCGGCAGAGGGTGTGACGACGATTGTTCCCAACGTTCACGAGTTTCCCGGGCACATTGCCTGCGACAGCGCTTCCAATTCGGAAATCGTGGTACCGTTGATGAAAGATGGGCGATTAATCGGCGTGCTTGATCTTGATAGTCCGCTCTTCGGACGATTCGATACCGAGGATGATCAAGGACTGAATCGGCTGGTATCTGTTCTGATCCAATCGAGCGAGTTGCAATAGATTGGTGTTTGGCTCCGTAGGAGTGAAATATCTATAGCTGTGGACCAAACGTAGATCGAAAGCTCCTTTAGGGAGCGACATGTCCGCCTCGCTGGTGCCGCTCCTAAAGGAGTTCGGTAGTTTCTTGAGAGGAGAGCGAGCTATAAATATTTCGGCCCTAACGGGCCTGCGACCTGATTCTTTTCGAAGATGACCTTGTTGGCGAACATGACTCAAGTCGGAAACCACGGACCGACCATTGTTGCTGTCAGCGGCTTGTCGTCGAACACCGGCAAGACCATGCTGGTGTGCGATCTGCTGGCGCGCTTGGCGGGCTGGGAGGCGATCAAGTTGACCCGCGGACATTATCGTTCGTGCGGCAAGGATCCGCAGGGCTGTTGTGTGAGCGACTTGATCCGCGATGAGCCGCTGGTGCGCTCTGGCCGTGAGGAGAATTACGAACCCGGAAAGGATACGGGCCGCTTTTGGGACGCCGGCGCCCCGAATGTGCACTGGGTGATCGCTGGAGAAGATCAGGTTGAAGACGGGATCAAGCAGGCCCTGTCACGCGTGCAGGCCGCGGGAGTCATCGTGGAAGGCAACAGCTTTCTGGATTTCATCGACGCTGATTTCGCCATCATGTGCGCGCGCGCTGGGGAGAACCGAATGAAGACCTCAGCCAGACGAACCCTGGCTAAGGCTGACTCAATTTATCTTTCGTCGATTGATGATTCAGACGGAGCAACGGCGCATGCACAATTCGAAGAGTGGCGTGCCGGGCTGAAGATGGGAATGAATCTCAATGGATTGCCGGTGTTCACCCGGGAAGACATTCCAGAGTTAGTACTCAATATCCAAATGATCCGGCGGCGACTGGATCGTTCGCGTCTGGCGGCGCTCAGTGCGGACGGGACGTCCGCGCTCCCAGCATGATCACAATTCGCAAATCAGAAGATCGCGGCCACTTTGATTTGGGGTGGCTGGACACTTATCACACCTTCTCGTTCGATCAGTATTACGATGCTGCGCACATGCACTTTCGCAGCTTGCGAGTCATCAACGAGGATCGGGTGCAGCCGGCCCATGGATTCCCGACCCACTCACATCGCGATATGGAGATCATTACTTATATTCTGTCGGGCGCCCTGGAGCATCGCGACAGCATGGGCAACGGTTCGGTTATTCGCCCCGGCGACGTGCAACGGATGACTGCCGGCACCGGCGTTTCGCACAGCGAGTTCAATCCTTCTGAGGCTGAGCCGGTGCATCTGCTGCAAATCTGGATTCTGCCAGAGACCAATGGTTTGCCTCGTGGCTATGAAGAGAAACACTTCAGCGACGAAGAACGGCGCGACCGGCTACGATTGATAGCTTCAAAGGAAGGACGCGATGGGTCAGTGAGAATTCATCAGGATGCCCGTCTTTACGCGACTGTTCTGGACGCCGGTAAGACAGTAGTTCACGCGCTGGCTGAGGACCGCTACGCCTGGCTTCAAGTGGCGCGCGGGACGATCCGTCTAAATGAGCTGGAATTGAAGCAGGGCGACGGCGCCGCGGTTCGCAAGGAAAGCGAACTCAGGATCACCGCACACGACCAGGCCGAACTTCTCCTGTTCGATCTCGCCTAACGGCGTTGCCCAAAAAGTCGATCTGGCGTGCCTCATGCTGGGAACGCGGACGTCTCGTCCGCATCCGGTCCGAAGCGTGTTATTCCCGATATCGAGGACAGTCAACGTTTTTCGCGCTGCGCGCTCAGTGCGGACGGGACGTCCGCGTTCCCAGCAATCGATTGCGTCGTTCTAACGGGCGTCGCAGCGGCTAACCGACTGACCCTCTCTGTCGTTTTAATCTTCCGCGCGATTCACGGCGGCCACCGGCGTTTGGACATCGCGCAATTCAGCGACTGTGTCCTTGATCCTGATTGCCAGTTTTTCGATGGTTTCGACGCGCCGCCGCGCCTTGTCGCTAAGCTCTTCACGCAACATTAATTGCGCCTGTCCCAGCAGGGCGGCGAGCGGATTGTTGATTTCATGTCTGACATGCGCAACCAGAGCGGCCGCGTCAGTAAGTTTTGTTTCGCAATCAATGACTAGCGTACGTAGCCGTGCCAGCTCGTGCGTTTCCGGGGGCGTTTGTGATGCGCTCATTTGCTCCTGCTACTTTTGCTTATAATAAAAGCCAGTACGTGAAGTAGCGGCACGAGCGCGAGGGGTTGTCGCCGCCAGGAGCTTCCATTTTGCTTTTATTGAAGTGTCCAGCGCAAGAACTATTTTCGGAAATACCTCATTCAGCATTGCCGGAAATCATCGCAGGGATAAGAATCGAGGATGCCAGCATGCGCAGTTGACTTGCTCAGCGGAGTTACGTAAATTCGATTTCGCTGCTGGGAGGTCGTCCAATGGTAGGACTCCAGACTCTGAATCTGGCTATCGGGGTTCGAGTCCCTGCCTCCCAGCCAAGAATTAGATGATGAATCGCATTTGTTTTGCTCGGATATTGCTCCTCCCCGTGATCATGTTTCCCGGGTCAGCGCCGGCTCAAACATCCCCTCAGAGGCAGCCGGTTCCCGCCAGCGATGCCGCCGCCCGCATGGCCGAAGCGGATCGCGTAGCCAAACAGCGTCGTGCCCAAGCTCGTTCACTGCTGCTTTCATTAGCGAGTGACGCGCGCAGTTTTCGCGATCAAACTGTGCGCGCGCGCACTCTCGCGCGTATCGCCGATGCCCTCTGGGACACCGATGCTGAACGCGGGCGCGAACTTTTCCGCAAGGCGTGGGAGGCCGCAGGCAGGGCGGACCAGGAGACGGTGCGCAAGCGGCAGGAAGATATCCAGCGGCAAAAGGCCCGGACCGGCGGCGGTTATGCAATACCTTCCTACCCGAACGTGCGCGGCGACCTGTTGCGGCTCGTTGGCCGGCGCGATCGCGAACTGAGCGAGGAGTTTCTCCAGAGTCTCAAAGCAGATCAACAACTGGACGTGAACGGAGAAGACCAGCGATTGACCCTCGCGCGCGACCTTCTGGGAACGGGTGATTCAGAGCGCGCCCTACAGTTTGCCGATAGCGAACTGGCTACCATTAACGTGCTCACCGTGGATTTTCTGTCATGGCTGCGAGAGAAAAATGCCGCTGCCGCCGACGAACGTTACGTAGCCATGATAGACACTGCCGCCCGCAACGTGCTCTCCGACGCCAACACGGTTTCCTTACTCTCGTCTTACCTCTTCACGCCGCACGCCTACGTGACCTTCAATGGCGGCGCGATGGCATATTCAATGATGGGGTCGGGCCCGCCGCCGGCGAATGTCCCGCCCGCGTTGCAACTGCGGTTTTTTCAGATGGCGGCAAACCTCTTGCTGCGGACGGACGCCCCAGTGCAGTCCGACCGTCAAACGGCAGGGATTGAGGACCAGTACCTGGCAATCAAACTTCTGCTGCCCTGGTTCGAACAATACGCGCCCAGGCAAATGACCGAAGCCATGCGAGCCCGGTTTGAAA
>JAWWPL010000167.1:0-12262 GCA_033850605.1 Blastocatellia bacterium
TACTTATTACACCGGGTTTCGTGTCAACAGCGGCGAATACAAAGTCATGGGCCTGGCGCCCTATGGCGAGCCAAAATATGTATCGCTGATTAAGGACAAGCTGGCTGAAGTTCGTGACGACGGCAGCATTCGCATGAATCACGAATTCTTTAGTTACTCGCAGGGCCTGCGTATGACCAATCGCGCCTTTGACCGGATCTTTGGCGCGCGACCGCGGAAGCCGGAATCCAAAATCACTCAGCGGGAAATGGATCTGGCCCGCAGCATCCAGGCGATTACGGAAGAAGCGATGCTCAAGATGGCCGGGTACGTGCACAAAGAAACCGGGATGAAGAGACTGTGCATGGCCGGGGGAGTGGCGCTCAACTGCGTCGCTAACGGGCGTGTCCTGCGCGAAGGGCCATTCGAGGATATTTGGATTCAGCCCGCCGCCGGCGACGCTGGAGGAGCGATCGGCATCGCTCTGGCAATCTGGCACCGTTACCTGGGAAACGAACGAGTGAGCGCCGAGAAAGCGGGCACATGTAGCACGGGCCGCCGGCCCGTGCCGCACGCGCAAGCTGCGCGTGCTACCGCTCCGCCCGTGCCGCATGCGCAAGCTGCGCGTGCTACGGCTTCGCCCTTGCCGCACGCGCAAGGTGCGCGAGCTACCGCTCTGCCCGTGCCGCACGCGCAAGCTGCGGGTGCTACCACGCTGCCCCTTTACGCGGATGGCATGAAGGGCTCATATCTCGGGCCGGGGAATTCCATTGAAGAGATAGAAACGTTCCTTAAATCCCATGATCTTTCTTATACGACGTATACGAGGGAGCAATTGCCCGCAGTCGTCGCGGAGCTCCTGGCTGCCGGTAAAATCATCGGACTGCATCAGGGACGCATGGAGTTCGGCCCACGCGCACTGGGCGCGCGCAGCATTATCGGCGACGCACGATCGCCCGCCATGCAGTCAGCGATGAATCTGAAGATTAAGTATCGCGAGAGCTTTCGCCCATTCGCTCCCAGCGTCCTGCGGGAGCATGTAGCCGACTGGTTCGATCTGAATTACGAAAGTCCCTACATGATGCTGGTTGCTCCGGTTGCCGAAGGTCACCGGAGCCAAATGAGTGAAGCAGACAAAGCGCTCTGGGGAATTGAAAAGCTGAACACCAAACGCTCTGACATTCCGGCGGTGACGCACGTGGACTACTCAGCGAGAATTCAAACCGTCCGCCGCGAAACGAATCCGCTCTACTGGGACATCATCGAAGCCTTTCGCCAAAAGACCGGCTGCCCCGTCATCGTCAACACGAGCTTCAACGTGCGCGGCGAGCCGATAGTCTGCACCCCGGCAGACAGCTACCGTTGCTTCATGCGCACAGAGATGGATTTTCTGGTGCTGGAAACTTGCGTGCTGGACAAGAGAGATCAGCCGGAGTTTGCGGAGAAGGAGGATTGGAAGAGTGAGTTTAAGCTTGATTGAGTGAGAAGCTCCTCGCTCGGACATTAATTTGAGGATGAGGTCAGTACCGGGAGCGGTAGCGACCGGGTAACCATTCTCTCAGTCTCGATTCTCGCAGTAAGCTGTGACCCGGTCGCTACCGCTCCGGGTACTGACTTCAATACTGTTGTTCCGCAATTAAGAACCTCCCCTCCCCTCGTTTGCATTTCTCTCGCCCTCCAGCTTAAATTACTGTGCAAACATCACCTTATTCACTGGGGAAAGAAACAAACATTATGGCAGAACAAGTTCGGGTACTGGTTACCGGCGCCGGTGGTTTCATCGGGCATCATTTGGCGAAGTATCTGGTCGACCGCGGCTATTGGGTGCGCGGCGTGGATATCAAAGAGCCGGAGTACGAAGGCACCGCGGCGCAGGAATTCGAGCTGCTCGATCTGACGAAATGGGAGAATTGCCTGCAAGCCACGCGTGGCATTGACCAGGTCTATGGCCTGGCTGCGAACATGGGCGGGATCGGATTCATTGAGAGTCACAAGGCCGAGATCGTGCGCGATAGCTCCCTCATGAATCTGCACTCGATCGAAGCCGCGCGCCAAAACGGAGTCAAGCGCTACTTCTACACCTCGAGCGCATGCATCTATCCCGGCTTTAAACAGAAGGACGCCGATGTAACTCCTTTGAAGGAAGAGGACGCATATCCGGCTGACGCGGAAGACGGCTACGGTTGGGAGAAGCTTTACATGGAGCGCGTCTGCCGCCACTACACTGAAGACTTTGGATTGGACACACGAACAGTGCGCTTCCATAACATCTTTGGCCCGCTGGGAACGTACGATGGCGGCCGCGAGAAATCGCCCGCCGCAATTTGTCGCAAGATTGCTTTGGCCAACGACGGTGACGACATCGAAGTCTGGGGAGACGGTGAGCAGACGCGCTCGTATTGTTACATCGACGATTGTGTCGAAGGAATTTACCGCCTGATGCAGAGCGATCATCGCGATCCGATTAACCTGGGACAGGACCGCATGATTTCAATTAACGAGTTGGTGGACATTGTGGCGAAAATCGCCGGCAAGCGCATCGGCAAGCGTTATGACATCACCAAGCCACAGGGAGTGCGCGGCCGTAACAGCGATAATACCCGGCTGCGGGAAGTGCTGAATTGGGAGCCACAAATCTCTCTGGAAGACGGGCTGGCGCGTACCTATCACTGGATTGCGGGTCAGTTGAAGGAGCACGAAGTTCCGGCAGCCGTTACCGCCTGAGGTTAACACTTCACCTAAAGAACCAGCGGTTCGCAAACGCAGAAAGACAATTACGTCTCTCTGCGTTTGTATTTTTTAGCGTAACTTCTGTTAGCATCACGAACCGTGAAGGACCCTGTTACGTCGTCTCCCTCAAGCGCGTTTGAGATCAGCGTTGTCGTCCCCGTTCGGGACGAAGAGAGTTCCGTGCGGTCACTCCTCGAAGGGCTGCTGAATCAGTCCCTGCTGCCCAGCGAAATTGTAATTACCGACGGAGGCTCGACCGATGGCACGGTTGAGATTATTGAGGAGTTCATCGAACGCGGCGCGCCAGTGAAGCTGGTCTTCGAGCGGGCCTCGCTGCCGGGGCGGTCGCGCAATATAGCGGTCAGGCATGCCCGGAGCGAGTGGATTGCCTTCATCGATGCCGGCATCCAGCCGGCGACCGACTGGCTCGCGTCGTTGGCAGAGAAGGTTGGCGACGGATCGAAGGTCGATGTCGTGTACGGATCCTATGAGCCGGTGATCGACACCTTTTTCAAGGAATGTGCGGCGATTGCTTATGTGCCGCCGCCTTATCAAAGCGACGGTGGATTTGTCCGCCCACAGTCGATTGTGTCGGCGCTGATGCGGCGCAAGGTCTGGGAAGACGTGGGAGGATTTCCAGAGTATCTGCGCTCGGCAGAGGACTTACTTTTTATGCGTCGGGTCGAACAAGCGAAATTCAAGATCGCGCGAACCTCTGAAGCTATTGTCTATTGGAACATTCAACCTGGCTTCGGAGGTACCTTCAGACGCTTCGTCGTGTACTCGCGCAACAACATTCGCGCGGGCCTGTTTGCCGAATGGCAGGGCGCGATCTTTATTTACTATGCAATGCTTGCGGCCACAGCCTTCACGGTATTTTTTCTGGGACCCCGAGCATTCTTTATTCCTCTTGTAATATGGTTACTGCTGCTGACCGCTCGTGGGATGAAGGCCCTGCGGCGAAACCGAAAGAACTATCCCGCAGGACCTGCGCGCAATCTACTGCGGCTGGGTTTGCTCGTGCCGATCATCGCCACGCTGGATGCGGCGGCTTTTTCCGGCTCATTCAGCTGGCTAATTCGCGACAAGTTTCGCCTGACAGGATCAAGAGGTGAAGATGACGCTCGCGAATAGACGGGTCCTTTACATTTCGTATAACGGAATGCTTGACCCGCTCGGACAAAGCCAGGTGATTCCGTACTTGAAAGAGCTGAGCCGGGCCGGGGTCCGCTTCACCCTACTCAGTTTTGAAGGGCCGAAGGCCTTTACATCAGCGGGACGCGAGAGGTGCGAGCAGTTGCGAATAGAGTTAGCCGGTTTCGGCATTGATTGGCATTTCCTGCGTTATCACAAGCGCCCTTCATTGCCGGCGACGTCCTACGACGTGCTGGCGGGAATAAGATACGGCGGCCGCCTCGTGCAGAGTAAGCAGATCGAAATTGTTCACGCGCGCAGCCACATACCGGCGACGATCGCGCTCCGGCTCAAGCGGCGGTTCGGATTAAAAATGATTTTTGACGTACGGGGGTTGATGGCCGAAGAGTATGTTGATGCCAATCACTGGAAAAAAGGAAACGCTCCCTATCGATTGACGAAGGCGATGGAAAGCCGCGCTTTGCAGGCGTCGGACGGAATAGTCACGCTGACTGAGAAAATCTGGCCGGAGATCAAAGATTGGCCAGGGCTCCGGAATCGAGATGTTATTCATGAAGTTGTGCCCTGTTGCACGGATCTCGATCGGTTTCGTTTCTTGCAAAGTGAGCGCGACCGGGTGCGCGCTGAGTTGGGTCTGCAAGATCGATTTGTGCTGGTGTATTCGGGGTCGATTGGGGGCTGGTATCTTACGGATAAAGCGGCCGACTTCTTTGTCGCGCTGTTAAAGCGCAAGGCAAACGGCCATTTCCTGTGGCTCACCGGAGGTGACAAAGCTCTAATCGAAAAGCTCATGTCAGATCGCGGCGTCAAATTGAATCAATTTACAATTCGTAACGTGCAGACGGCTGAGGTTGCCGGCTACCTATCGGCTGCGGACGTGGGCATAGCATTCTACAAACCAACTTTTTCCAGGCTGGCCACTTCACCGGTGAAAGTTTCGGAATATCTGGCCTGTGGGCTGCCCGTAATCGTAAACGCCGGAGTCGGCGATTCCGATGACTTCATCGCAGCTCATAACGTGGGAGCGGTGGTTAAGGATTTCAACGAAAGCGAATATGAAAGAACTTTAGCGACAATCGAAGCTCTATTGGCCGGAGGTATACGCGAAAGATCACGAACCGTAGCGAAGACTTATTTTGACGTAAAGAGTGTCGGGCTGGAGCGTTACTCGCGTATATACGAGAAGGTTCTTAATCTAATCTAAAGGATACTCTGAACAAGGGCCTTCGACGCGTAGCGTCGGTATGAGTTTAGCCCGGCGTTTCAACGCCGGGATCAGGTGGTGAGCTCGTCTTGTCGCGTAGCGACGATTGAATTCGCCCTAAATTTCAGGCGTCGCTACCCGACGAGAATACTTCGTTGGCCTTTTCCCAGCCTTGAAAGGCCGGTCTAAATTCAGATCGACGCTACGCGTCGAAAGACTTGTTCAGAGTTTCCTAAAGTTTATTACCCCCCTCTCCTTTGGGAGAGGGAAGCAAAACTCAATCATGGCTATTCCAGAACCAGAACTCACCGACACCCTTCGCTGCCCCGCTTGTGTCGGCCGGCTGCGGCCGGTGCGTGATGTCAAAGAGGGCTTCCTCGTCTGCTCAAAGTGCGGCGAGGATTTTCCCGTGATTCGTTCGATCCCTCGACTCCTGTTATCACCTTTTCGCGAAGCGCTGTTAGGCAACGGCACGGCGGCTGGAACGGACGAACAGCAGTTGCAGACAGCTTTGAGTTTTGGTTTCGAATGGACGCGCTTTCCCGAGATGTATGACGAATGGAGTCGAAGTTTTCTCGAATACATGCAGCCTCACCCGGCTGAGTTTTTTCAGCGCAAGAAAGTTTTGGATGCCGGCTGCGGCAATGGAAGGTTTGCTCATTACGCCGCGAAGTACGGCGCCGAAGTATGGGCCATGGATTTGGGACCGGCGGTAGAAGTCGCCAACCGAAATACCGCAACGGCCGGCAAAGCTCAGGTGATTCAGGCCGACCTGCATCGACCGCCTTTTGCTCCCGAGAGTTTCGACTTTGTTTATTCGATTGGCGTGCTGCACCATCTGCCTGATCCCGAGCGCGCTTTTCAGAATCTGTTGCGCTATGTGAAGCCCGGCGGTGAAGTCCAAATCTACCTTTACTGGAAGCCGGAAGGACAACCAATCAAGCGCGCGTTGCTGGCGATAGTTACTGCTGCGCGACAAATTACTACGCGTCTGCCGCACGATCTTAATTACGCATTGGCGTTTCCCGCGGCCGTAGCTGCCTTTGCGTTTTTCGTGTGGCCGTACCGGCTCTTGAAAAGGATCCCCGGGCTTAAGTTGCTGGCCGAAAAGTTTCCCATGAAGCAATACGGGAGTTTTCCTTTCCGAGTCTGCGTCAACGATCAGCTGGATCGTTTTTCAGCTCCAATCGAGAATCGCTACACGAGAAAGGAAGTTGAAGACTGGCTAAAGCGTGGCAATCTGGAAGAAATCAAGGTCAATCCGAACTATGGCTGGGTGGCCACCGGACGTAAACGAACTGCTTAAGTCCCTCTCGCGAAGCTGTCCTATGAAGGTTTTAGCCTTAGCCTCTTATCCGGTTGAAGCCGCGGCCACGCGTTTTCGTCTGCACCAGTTTGTCGGCCCCCTGGCTGAGCGTGGTATCGACCTGACTATCCATCCCTTTCTTGACTCGCGGCTTTTTCAACAGCTCTATCGCAAGGAGTCGCGCGCTAAAACCGCGGCCAGTCTTCTATTGCCTTCGCTTTGCCGTTTCGGCGAAGCCCTTGCGGCCCGCAAAGCCGATCTGTTACTGGTGCAGCGGGAAGCGATGATGTGGGGACCGCCCTTGGTTGAATGGCTCGCCACGCGCGCTTTCAAGCGGCCGATGGTGCTGGACTTGGATGACGCAACCTACGTCTCATATACTAGCCCGACCTACGGCGGCCTGGGAAAGGCGTTGAAGTGGCTGGGGAAGACCGATGACTTGATCAAGTGGGCCGCCATCGTGACCTGCGGAAACCGCTCGATTGCCGAATACGTGTCCAGCAAGGGAACGGAAGCACGACTTATCCCAACAGTAGTTGATACGAATGTCTTTCGGCCCGTACTGGGTCGGAATTCGGGCGATCTCCCGGTGCTCGGATGGATTGGCACCCACTCTACGTTTCCCTATCTGGAATCGATTTTTCCCGTCTTGCGAGAGTTGGCACGCAGTCATCAGTTTCGTCTGAAGATCGTCGGAGCTGGTCGGGAAGATGTCGCGATTCCCGGTGTCGAAGTTGAAAACTCGGCTTGGAGAATCGATCGCGAAGTGGAAGACTTTCAGTCAATCGATATCGGGCTTTATCCCATCGATGCTTCTTTGTATTCCGGATGGGCGGCGGGCAAGTCAGGATTTAAATCGATTCAGTACATGGCGGTGGGAGTTCCTTACATCGCCACGCCAGTGGGTGCTTCGGCTGAGATTGGTGAGGTGGAAATTACGCATTTTCTGGCGGCGACAAGTGACCAGTGGCGCAGTGGGCTGGAGACTTTAATCGCGGATCCGGAACGGCGTCAGAAAATGGGCGCCGCCGGACGAAGGCACGTGGTCGAGCATTACGGACTACCCGCGCAGGCCGACAAGCTCGCTGCGGCATTACGCGACGCGGCTGGTAAGGCATGAACGCCACTGCGTCGCGGACATCTCGCGGGCGCGCGCTGGGCTGGGATACGGACCTGGGGTTCGGCTTGACCAGGGGATACCGGAGTTGTTGAAATGGGTCAGCGCACAGGAAGCGGAAGATCGGGTCAGCCAAGCCACCAGGGAATTAGAGAAGCGACACTTGGTGCGATAGACATCGGCCCAAATGTCGATGGAAAGGCGCCCTCCAGACAGGATCCCTCAATGCACCGAGTAAGCAAATTCAGGTTGTTTGTGCTTGCCCTAATTGCGCCGCTCCCGTCCTTCTTAATGCGACCTTGTTACCGGCTGTTCTTTGGTTATCAAATCGGAAAGCGTGTTCACTTTGGCTTCAGCATCATTGACGCAGCTGAGTGTCAGATTGAAGACGACGTCCGGATCGGCCATCTCAATGTGATTATCGGCGTGCAAAAGCTGACTATGGGAGACCATGTGCGCATGGGTCATCTGAATATTATTCGAGGTGGGGAAGAAGTGCGGCTGGGCCGCTACTCTGAGATAATGCGGATGAACGAGATTAACTCGATTCCCGAGCCGGACGTGGTGAACCCGGTTGATCCGCGGTTCCTGCTGGGAGCCGGAAGTATCGTGACTACCGGTCATAAGATCGACTTCACTGAACGGGTCGACATTGGACGACGGACGATTATCGGGGGGCGTAACTCCTCGTTGTGGACACACAATCGGCAGCGCACGCGGCCGATAAACATTGGAGAATTTGCTTACGTAGGTTCTGAGATTCGGATGGCGCCGGGAAGTTCAATCCCCTCGCGGTGCATTGTGGGAATTGGCTCTGTAATCACCAGCGAGATTGATGCGGAAGAGTGGCTGATTGCGGGTGTGCCGGCCAAGCCAATCAAGGAACTGGGTTCAGAAGATAGATTCTTGATCGAGCGCCGGACCCGCCCGGATCTTCCGGATGACGTGTAGCTTGCCGTGCCTTTGAGAAAATAAATGAACGGATTATTACTGGCATTATCGCTGGCCTTGTTTGTCGTAATCTTGACGGTCGCGCCCGTCGACGGTGCAGCGGCCACCCTGTTCGCGCTGCCCATCGCAGCTTTGGCGGGTTGGGGAATCTTTCAGATTAAGGAGGATCGCCGCTTTCTTTTCCGATTATTCGTCAGTGGCGTTTTGATTCGCGTTCTGATCGGAACCCTCATCTACATGTTTCATTGGCAAGAGTTTTTTGGCGGAGACGCCTTGACCTATGATTTTTTTGGTAACGCCCTGGTAAAAGTTTGGGAAGGCAACAAGAGTTATCAAATGGCAGTAGACGTCTTTTCCGGCGGCGGCGGCGCCAGCGGATGGGGCATGTTGTACATGGTCGCATCGATTTACAAAGTGATCGGCCGCAACATGCTCGCTACCCAATACGTGAACTCGGTATTGGGCGCGGCTACCGCAGCGGTCGCTTATCTGATTTCCATGGAAATATTTCCCAAACGGAGGGTCGCCCGGTTGTGCGCGCTGCTGGCGACTTTCTTCCCTTCGCTGGTGCTTTGGTCTTCTCAGGGGCTTAAAGACGGACCAATTGTTTTCCTCCTGGTGGTGTCGATGCTCGCTACTTTGAAGCTGGGGAACCGGTTCACTGTAAAGTATCTGGCGGCTTTAGCTTTGTCGCTCTGTTGTCTGATCACGTTGCGGTTTTATGTTTTCTACATCGTGGTCCTGGCCATAGCTGTAGCTTTTATTCTCGGCCGACGCCGGCTTACGGCACAGAGCTTTGCACGCCAACTGATAATTATGATCGTGATTGGGATGGCGCTCGCTTACTTCGGTGTAAGTCGTTATGCCACTCAACAGTTCGACGCTTACGGCAGTCTCCGTCAGTTGCAGCTGATGCGAATGGATGCCTCACAATCAGCCGTATCTGGTTTTGGTCAGGATGTTGACGTCTCGTCTCCTGAGGGGGCTCTCAGCGCGCTGCCGCTGGGACTCAGTTATTTGCTGCTCGCGCCGTTTCCCTGGCAGTTAGCTTCGGTACGACAAATAATTACGTTGCCGGAAATGCTGATCTGGTGGTCCTCGATTCCGTTGCTGATCGTCGGTCTGATCTTCACGATCAAATACCGCCTCAGAGAGGTGGCGCCGATCCTCATCTTCACGACCTTGCTAACTCTTACCTATTCGATTCTCCAGGGGAATGTCGGCACGGCTTACCGCCAACGCGCTCAGTTACTCATCTTTTACTTTGTCTTCGTGTCCATTGGATTTGTTCTGGGCAGGGAAAAGAGAGAAGAGAAGGCGCGCCGACGAAAGGAAGAGCAACAAGTCTCTCGCCCCCGAGCGGCCCGATTGCCGGAAAGCAAGGATCAATTGCCGTCGCGGGAAAAAGCCATTCTTACCAACTAGTCCGGTGAAGAGTCATTGGCTTTCAGATCCTCAGGCGGAGCGTTGCGTCCGCGCAATAACTTGTTCCAAAAAGACCAGTTGCAGAAGGAAGTTCATGATCAGGTGAACGCTGGTGGCGATTGCCAGGCCGATTAATCCGTAGTGAAGAAATACGATCACTTTAATTGGTATGTAAATCGTGAAAGTCCAGACAAACAACATTGTCGGCGTTTTAGTGTCACCCATAGCATAGAACGCGACCGCGGTTATTTGACCAGCGGTGCCGCCCATCAATAGCCCGATCAGTCCCAACATGATCCACCACAACATGTGAACGTTCTGGGCCGTAATGCCTCCGTGCCCAATCATGAGGTGCAGCAGAGGCTCTCCGAAGACCAGCAACACGAATAAAGTCGCGACTGCCAGTCCCGCCATCCACAACAACCTCTGACGATAAGTATGTCGGAAATTTCGCCAATCGCCGGACTTTGCCGCCAGGGCCAGACGCGGAACCGTGGGCGCAGAGATAGCTTTGGTAATGATTAAATTGATCGCTGAATAAATCTGCTGGCCAATATAGAGCAGCGACAAATCTCCGGCAATACTCATTGACGTGAGGAAGCGATCAATCAACGGATCAGACTTTGAATAAGTCTGTCCGAGCAGAAATGGCTTGAGCCGCCGCCAGGCTTCGCGTATTGCATAAGAGTCCCATTGAGGCGCTTGCCAGCGTCCCAGGAGCGGCATCAGGAACGCAACCTTTAAGACGAGATTCAAGACCGTGGCCCACGCGGCGGCGGCGATTCCGTATTGGGGCAGTGTCCAAAACAGGAACAGCAAGGAAAGTACGTTGGCGAAGACCGGTGAGAGTTCAGCCCAGAGGAATTTCTGGCGAGCGTAATAGACTGACCAGAGGACCGCGACCGAAGCGTTGCCGACCATCCCCAGCAACTGAATGCGGCTAAGACTAACGGTCAATTCCTTAGCTTCATTAGAGAAGCCCGGGACCAGCAGTGGCACCCAATAACCAGCGAACACAAACAGCACCGCTGCCAGCAAGGAAAAAAAACCGGTGACACCCAGGAAGAATCCCCAGGCGTCCCGCCGGAAAGTGTTTTCGTCTTCCGTAGCCAGCAATGGCACCAGCACCTGGGTGAGGGAAAAGCTGGCCACCAGGAAAATCAATTGCGGCAACGCGCCCGACGCAAAAAAAGCGTCCGTCTCAATACCGACACCCAGGTGAGTTACGACATACCAGGGCATTAGCACTGCCAGGACGGCGTTGCAAATTGCCAGCCCTGCGAGGATGAGACTTAACTTGATCAATTGTGAAAGGTTCCCGCGAATGCTTCTAAGGCGAGACCGTGGCCCGCAGCTGACGGCTTGGCTCTATGTCGAATCAAACAGTCGACGCCACTCGCGCCGACGACAATCAGCAATACCCAGAACGGATACCGCAATCGGTAAAGTGCGCCGATATTGCCGACGACCAGCCCCAGGGACATAGCGCCCAGGGTGATTACCAGAAACAGCAACCACGCCGAAAGATTCCTGCGCGCGCGCCATAGACCAAACAAAGCGAGGCATTCAATCACGTAACTCAGCAACGTTTCAAATCCAGCGAGCCGTCTGCCACCGCCGCCGACTTGCCTTCCTGCGCCCAGCCACATATTCGGAAACGGCGCAAAAAATCCTACCGCCAGAGCCCGAGGAATATGTCGCAAAATATCAGCCGCGCTATTGAACTGGACCTCCCGGTCGATGTCCGATCCGGCATCAGACGGAACGATTGCGCCCGATGGATCAAGTTGTGTCCCGAATCCATGACGCCGGGTAGCGATTTGCTCTTTGACCGGCAGTTGCTGCACTTCTTCGGGGAGAATTGCTCGCGGTTTTTTCACTACTTGCTGATTGTGAAATGCATTTTGAAAACGAGGCGTTATCAGAATCGTCGCGATCATTATCAAAGCCATGACGAAATTGCCGAGGGCGAAGTGGCGCTGACGAACGAACCGGAAGATCAGAAACGAAACTGCCAGGATGACTACTGTCCACAACATGGGCCACATCGGCAGCCTCACGATCCTAATGATCACGATTGCCGCGGCGCCGGCCAGCCCGTTGAGCAGGCCGCGGGTCCATGGTTGCGAGGTGTTGTTCTGCAGACTGCCTGTCTCGATCTTCCTGGCTTTCGCATATGAAGTAAACCATAACAGGCTGGCAGCCCGCTGTACGGCGGTGGTCGCAGAGGCCGAGCGGGTGTCGAAGTTACGTTTCAGGCACAGTGTGAGGCTCAATATCAAAATCAGGAACGCGGTAATTAACAGCGGATCTCTTAACAGCTGGGTCGTGTGTAGCAGCAACGATGGCCAGATTGCGACTGCCGTAGCCGCCATCAGCCCGGTTCGATAATTGA
>JAWWPL010000170.1:0-4968 GCA_033850605.1 Blastocatellia bacterium
TTTCAAAATATCCTGCGTCGTTAAGCGCAGAATCACAGGTCGTCCATGTGGGCAGGTGGTTGGCGAAGAAGTCATTAAGAGACGATCGATTAGCCAGCGCATCTTCTCGGGCGCCAGCGGCATGTTCACCTTAATGGCCGCGTGACAGGCCAGTGACGCGGCGATCTCATCGCGCAGGGTCGCGCGCGCGGAGCCACGCTTCTCTGAATCAACTGTATCCAGAACTTCGGCGAGGACGTTGCGCGCTTCACTGGCCGGCAGATCGGCGGGGGTAGCTTTAATCGCCACGGTGCGGCCGGAAAGTCTCATCAGCTCAAAACCATAACTTTCGAGTTCATCCGCAACCGTCTCAAATGCCGCTGCCTGTGCCGGGGTCAGATCAAACGTCTCAGGAATCAGCATCTGTTGCGATTCCGGGCGGCGTGCAGTCTCAGCGGCACGGTACTTATCAAAGAGCACACGCTCATGCGCGACGTGCTGATCGATCAGCAACAAGCCTTCGTTATCAGTCGCTATGATGAAGCTTTCGTCGAGTTGTCCCAACGGCCGTATGTTCGGGCTCAGAGATTCAACCGGAACCTCGCGTACAAACTTAAGCGCAGAGTCGAGGGGAGGCAACCCCGACAAAGTGCTGGCCGCGACGGTATCGGGAAAAGATTCAGCAGGTGTGACTGCTTCAGTATTCAGTTGGGCCGTCGCGCTGACAGCGGATTGATCGTGAGTAAGATTCGGAGTCGCCCTCACTTGCGTGTCGGGCTCGCGTTGCGGGGCCGTGGCGAATCCAAACCCTATTCGTTCCTGCTGTGCCTGAGGGCGTAGACCAAAATCCTTTGGCTGAGCCTCGCTTGACCCCGGAGCGGCGGTCAATGGATCTGTGCTTTCGTGAGCATTAAGAGCTGGTTCTTCTTCGATTACGGCTGGAACCGCATCGCGGATCTCATGCGACGGCGCGTAGCCAGCGCTCGCCAGTCCGGCGCGCACAGCTTCGCGGACGGCGTCCGCGACGGCCGCGGCGCGGCGAAAACGCACCTCGGTCTTAGCCGGATGAACGTTCACATCAACTTCTTCGAGGGGTACTTCGATGAACAAGAGCGCCGCGGGGTAGACGCCGTGAGGAAGAATCGAGCGATAACCTTCTGAAAGCGCCCGGCCAATCAGACGATCGCGGACAAAGCGGCCATTGACGAAAAGAAACTGGGCGTCGCGTGACGTGCGCCGCTCGCGCGGAGCTGAGACGAACCCCTGGACTCGAGCAATCTGCGTTGGGAAAGCTCTGGCAGCATCGGCGGATTGATTATCGATCTCCAATAGACCGTCGAGGAATTGAGCACCAAAAACTTGATAGGCGCGCTCACGCAGGTCCTGAGCCGGAGCGACGCGCAAAGTTTCTCGACCATTATTGGTCAGAGTGAAAGCAATCTCCGGGTGCGCCAGGGCGTAATGGGTGGCGAGATTGGTGAGGTGGTAACTCTCAGTAGCTTCTGAACGCAGGAACTTTCTTCTGGCCGGCGTATTGAAAAACAAATCACGCACGCTGATGGTCGTTCCGCGCGGATGGGCAGCGTCTTTGACGTCGCGCAGACGCCCGCCTTCGATTACAACTCTGGTCCCGGGCGCTGGGTCGCCGACGTCGGTAATCAACTCGACCTTAGCGACCGACGCAATGGAAGCCAACGCTTCACCGCGAAAGCCCAGGGTACTAATCCCGTTCAGATCCTCTGCCTTGCTGATTTTCGAAGTGGCATGTCTTTCAAAAGCGAGAATCGCATCGTCGCGGGTCATACCTTCGCCGTCGTCGGTGATTTTCAAAAGCCGCCGTCCACCGGCCTCGACATCGATCACGATGCGCTTTGCGCCGGCGTCAATGGCGTTCTCGACGAGTTCTTTGGCCACTGAAGCTGGACGTTCGACGACTTCACCGGCAGCGATCAGGTTCGAGATGTGATCTGGGAGAACGCGGATCTTGGACATTATGATTTCAAGCTCTGGGCTTTTCGGCGCGCGGACATCCTGTCCGCCTGAGCGCGAAGCGCGAACAATTCTGGCGCCATCTATGAACGGTTGAGCGCGCTACGCGCGCTGGCGGGCAGGATGCCCGCGCTCCATGAACTTACCTTAGAGATAAACCACCTCGTGATCATTCGATTCCAGCTCGATCGCGTTATAGATCCATTCGACCACATAGCGGCCGTGCCGGGCCAGTAACGAGGTGATGTTGATGTGGCGCTCTTGCAAAGCCTTTCCCGGGTACAAAAGATCAAAAGCGCGTTCGATCTGGCGATGCACCGCTTCATCGCGGCCCACCTGCGCGCGATTAAAGCGGGTGCGCAGGCCGTCTATCTGATAATTGATTTTGCGCCGTCCCTTCTCCAGCGCGTCAGCCAGGGTGGGATCGACGCGTCGCAGTTGCTCTTGTAGATCATCCAGTTCCGAGTTGAACGATCGGGTAGTGTGATCAAAGGCGTCAGAAGTTTCTTTGCCCAGATATTCCTTTACCACGCGCGCCAGGACGTGATCTATGCCGCCAAAGAAATCAGCCAGGCCAAGGCCGTAACGATCCAGCGAGCGCCAGGTATGTCTTTCAACCAGCGTCAGGCTAGCGCGATGGAGTATCGGAGTGGCCGGCCGGTCAAGGATGCGATAGACCTCGGCGGTTTGCGCAAAGTATGCGATCTCCGCGGCGCCGCCATAGTAGGCGACAGTCGGCAGCAGAAAATCCTGAACGACCGCGCGCAACGTAACGTTGGGACTGAAACGATCTGGCTCGCGCAAGGCCCACGCAGCGAGTTCCTCGGCTGAATGCTCTTCGCCGCCAGCCTTGGTTCGATAGTTACCGGTTTCCGTTCTGGTAAGCGCATGGCGCGCGCCTTTGTCGTCATGCCAGAAGAGCGGGAAAGAGTTTTCGGACGGCGCAACCTGAGCATGATAGCCGGCTTTCTCCAGTTCACGGCTGCGATTGACGATCGCGATCGCAATGTCGTGTGCTCGCCGGGCAGCGTCAGCATACAAAGGCGCGGCCGCCTGCTTTAGTTGCGAATCAAGCGGGTCAAGAAGTATCAAACCCCATTCACCCGTCAGCGCGCTCAACAGCTTTCCAAATGCATCACCAAACTTTTCTTCGGACCGATACCCGGCGCGCAACAGTCCTTCCAGATCGTCGCTGAATTCGGTTTTTGGCAACTCGGCCAGCAGACTTTGAATGCTCGCCTCGATAGTTTCGTCCAGCACGACTCGGCCGACTGGCAGTCCGTCAGGATGTATTGTGGCGGGAACGCTGACGCTACTTAGCACGCAATCGCGATTAATGATCTCCGCCGTCGCAACTTCAGGAAAGTCGTGATCTTCGGTGGCAATCCAAAAGACGGGAACTGATTTGATTCCCCGTTGCGCCATGCATTCAGCTAGTTTGACTGCTGACAGCGCCTTATAAATGGTGTAGAGCGGGCCGGTAAAAAGTCCTGCTTGCTGCCCGGAGACAACTGCGATGCAATCTGCTTCGCGTAACTTACTAATATTTGCCAACGTCTTTTCCGAGGCGCCCCAAATCCGATTCATTCGCTCGAGCGCATCGCAGACGGCGGTCCGATCAGTCTTGTGGTTGGCGAGCACGCGCTCGCGCCGCTCGGAGGCTTCATAATGCGTGCGCATCGCTTCGGGATAGAATCTTTTCAGCGCGGTCGGATCCTTTAGATAGTCCAGGAAGAGGCGAGTCTGTTGTGGAATTTGCTCGAACGGAATCGTCTCAACGCGCAATCCGGCTTGTTCCGGGGTACTGTGACAGGCAATTTCGGCGGTGCTCAAATTTGGGATCGCTCCTGGGAAGACAATTCTACGCGTCGGACCCTGTATGTGCCAGCGAGGAGCCCTTCGCCGAAGGCGCAGCCGAGTCCATTGGAAGTTTGTCCAGAGCTTCGTTTGCCTGACAGAGGAGCCGCGCGATTTCCGCCGACGCGGATTCGTCCGGAGGCCGCAAAGGAGAACGCACGGCACCGCCCACCAGACCCGACAAATCCATCGCAGTCTTGAGCCCGCCGATTCCGTAGGTTTTGGTTACGGCCCGCGCCAGTGGAGTTAACCTGTCTTGCAAAGCTGCGGCGCGATCAGTATCACCGGCTTGGACAGCCTGGTAAATGTCTATGCATAGCTTCGGCGCGGCACATCCCACCGCCAGGATCCCGCCACGGGCGCCTGCTTGCAGCGCTTCGCTAAATACCGTGCCGTTTCCGATCATCATGGCGAAGTCGGCAGGCGCCTGACGAACGGTCTCGGCAAACTTTACGATGTCGGCAGAGCTGTCCTTCATACCGATTATATTCTCGTGTTCGCTTAAGCGCGCCGCGGTCTCGGGCGCGATCGTTATCCCGGTGAGATCGGGCATGCTATAGAGGATGACGGGGACCCGTGCAGCATCCGCCACTGCCCGGTAATATTCGACCAGTGCCTCCTGAGTAATTGCAGATTTATAGAAGCCTGGAGTGATCACAAGTACGGCTTCGGCGCCGGCGCCCGTCGCTCGTTCGATCTCTTTGATCGTGCCGCGGGTGCTTTGCTGTCCGGCACCGGCAATCAAGGTGAGCTTTTCCGGCACGGCGCGGCGCGCAGTTTCTATCACGCGCAGGTATTCGGTCTCATCGAGGTTGACGCGCTCGCCGGTTGAGCCGAGGATGACGTAACCGGCTATGCCAGTCTCATTCCATTTCTCGAGATTACCGGCGAGACCTTTGGTATCCAGCTCCTCGTTGGGGCTGAATGGAGTGGTAATGGGTAAGAGTACGCCCGTTAAGTTAATTGCCATGAACTGTTGTCGTGCGATGGATATAGGGCGTGATTATAACCAGCGGCTTTGTTGTTGGGCAATTCGCCAATTGGGTTCGCGTGGGTCCAACCGAGTACCCAGAGCTAAGCAGGCGATGAATCTGAGGTAGTTTGGACAGCGAATTAATCTCCGGGGCATTAGCCCGACCGTTA
>JAWWPL010000239.1:0-3195 GCA_033850605.1 Blastocatellia bacterium
ACATGATTAATCTGCCGGAAAGATATTCGTGTGTTCATCTAAAGGACAGGCCGTCCGATGAAGCCATGATCGCGGACTACCATCCAGTCAAAGATGCCGCCGAAGATAGCAAACTCGACTAGCTAGCGCGCGCGGGCCTCAGATACCTTGGCATTACCCCAAGCCTGGGGTTAAGAGGTAGTTTCATAGCCGCCTTCTCGATCGTTCTCGCTTTTTTGATGGTTTCCTTACCTTTAGAAACACACTCCCAATCAGGCCGGCAAAATCCTCCCGGCATCCCAGAGTCATCCAACACCAACACGCGTTCGCGCCAGATATCAAAGCCAACGAGCCAGCAAAGCAATACGCAATCATCCAAAGCAGACAAAAAAGAAGACAGCTCAGACGACTCACCCGATGTCCTGCGCGTAAGTGCAAACCTGGTCGCCGTTCCTGCCACCGTGGTTGATAGCCAGGGCATCGCGGTTACGAATCTGAAACTTGAAGACTTTGAGCTGCGCGTCGACGGGCAGCCCAACAAGATCAGCGACCTTAGCCGCGCCGAGACGCCTGTACGCATGGCGATGCTGTTCGATAACAGCGGCAGCCTGAGTGAATCGCGCGACTTTGAAAAGCGCGCCGCCATCAAATTCTTTCGCAACGTCTTGCGGCCCGTGGATCAGGCGGCGGTGTTTTCCGTCTCAACCGATGTGACTATGGCTGAGCCTTTGACGAATGATGCGCGGCGGCTGGAGTTGACCATAGACAGTTTCGGAAAACCTGAAGGGGCAACTTCTCTGTTCGATGGGATCATTCAGGCAGCCGGGTATCTGCAGCCTTATCCGGGCCGGCGCGTCATCGTGATAGTTTCCGATGGAGTTGACACCACAAGTCGCGCGGATTTTGACACAACGATGCAGCGGGCACTTGCCGACGATTGCCAAATCTACGTGGTCCAAACGGGGCTTTACGAGAACGCGAACGTGCGGGCGCTGGCGGCCGAACGGCGCATGCAGGAATTTTCGGCGCAAACCGGCGGCGCCGTATATGTGCCCAAGTCCACCAACGATCTTGACGATGCATTTGCGCAAATCGCTGCCGATCTGGCGCAGCAATACATCCTAAGTTACTACCCGGCTCCGGATAAGCGTGACGGCAAGTATCACCTCATCGCGCTCAGGGTGAAGTCCAAACCCAATGCGCGAGTGCGCGCGCGAAAAGGATTTGTGGTTAAGAACCGCGACCGGGTGTAAAGTGGCACAGACTTTAGTCTGTGATTATTTCGAACCCACAGACTGAAGTCTGTGCCACCATGTTGCGATGTTCGATCAACATCTCACTCAATTCCTCGACCACTTGCGCTACGAGCGCAACGTGAGCGTACACACCCTGCGCAATTACGAGAGCGACCTGCTTCAGTTCTTCAATTATCTGGCGCCCGCGGATCCAAACAACGGCAAACGAAAAGAACCGGACATCGGGCAGGTCGACCATCTGACGATTCGCGAGTGGCTCGCATCTCTTCATTCAGACAAAAAGAAGAAGACATCCATCGCCAGAAAGCTGGCCGCGCTACGTACCTTCTTTCAGTTTCTGGTGCGTGAAGGCGTCGTCGAATTGAATCCCGCTAAGCTGGTCGCGACTCCGCGTAAGGAAAAGAAGCTGCCGGTCCACCTTTCCCTCGAAGACGCCGTTCGCTTCATTGAAACCCCGGATGTCGAAACGGATTTTGGCAAGCGTGATCGCGCCATCCTGGAACTGCTCTATGCCACCGGCGTGCGCGTGTCGGAACTGGTCCAGCTCAATCTTCGCGACATCGACTTCAAAGGCAAATTAATTCGTGTGTTCGGGAAACGGCGCAAAGAACGCATCGTACCCTTTGGCGATCCGGCCGCGCGGGCCCTGAAGGATTACCTCGACGTCCGCGAAAATTTCCTGATGAATGCGCCGGCGACCAGGCGTGACGCCCAACCCTTGATTTTGAATTATCAGGGTACGCGCATGACGAGCCGCTCGGTGGGGCGTCTGGTGGAAAAATATATTCGACTCTGCGCGGGGATACATGACATCAGTCCACACGCCCTGCGCCATTCGTTCGCGACGCACCTGCTCGACAGCGGCGCGGACCTGCGCGACATTCAGGAATTGCTCGGCCACGCCCGGCTCTCTACTACCCAAATCTACACCCACGTATCGATGGAAAAGTTGATCGAGGTGTACGACAAGGCGCATCCGAAGGCTTAATCTTTTAGGTGTTAGGCTTTACCCAAAAAGTGGACCCTGCATGCATGATGCTGGTCAATGCTGGGAACGCGGACGTCTCGTCCGCATCCGATCCTTGGTTCATCCCTTATCGAAGAAAGGCGGCATTTTTCGCGCTTCGCGCTCAGTGCGGCGAGACGTCCGCGTTCCCAGGAATCGATTGTCTCGTGCTGACGCGGGTTGCGGCCGGCTGACAGACTCTTTGGGCTGTCAAAGCGCAATGACTTGCGCAGTTGAATGTAGCATCCGGTCGCTACCGCTCCCGGTTCCGTAACACTCACTGCTTGCGCCACCCTTGCGCGACGTTTCGGCCCTGTTGGTCAACTGAGGCAATATCCTTTTCCCAAGCACTTTCGCCGCTCTCGTTCGGTGCGCTATGATTCAAGACGAAACGCCGCGCGCGTTTCTTTTGATTCATGGAAGGAAAACTGGCCGAACATCCTTTAGCGGAATTAATTCGCGAGATCACAGCAACGGGTCTGATGGGTGCATTGCGCCTCGAGCGGGAACGCGCCAAAGTAGCGATCTACTTCGAATCGGGACAGTTGGTTTTCGCGACCTCAAATATGCGCGTGCATCGCTTGCGGGAAGTAGCCAGGCGCAACGGACTAACCGAGGCCCACCTGGCTGAGTTTCCGGCCAATGCTCCAGACGCTGAACTCGCCGCTGCCATGTTGACGAGCAAGACTCTGCAACCCGAGACGCTGGCTGCGATTCGCGCCAAACAGGTTTCAGAAGTCTTGCGGCCGGCCTTACTGTGGGTTGATGGAAGCTGGGAATTCAATCCTCGAGTGCGGCTGGCTGACGATACTCGAGTTCAGATCGATGCGAACCGCTTGTTGCTCGAATGTGCCCGGCATCTTCCCGCAGGCTTCGTCACCGAACGTGTAGAGAGCGGCGGCGGCACCTTTTCGAGTGTCGGCAATAACAACGGGAAGAATCTTCTGCCCGCCG
>JAWWPL010000165.1:0-2588 GCA_033850605.1 Blastocatellia bacterium
CTAACGGGCAGCGGCTGGCCGGCAAGCCGACCGACGCAATCAACCGAGCTTTGCAGATTGATCCGAAGAATCAGAAGGCTCTCGATCTCGCCGGCAGCGCCGCGTACCAGGCTGGAGATTACCAGAAGGCGATAGACTACTGGCAGAAACTTCTAAACCAATTGCCGGCGGGTTCGGAAGAATTAAGAGCGATCTCAGATCAGATTGCCAAAGCAAAGCAAGAGGCCGGCGAGAAGAGTTCGAAATAGACCGCGCTACACTGACTTCGTTTAGAAGCGGGCTACCGCCCCGCTTGGGTCGGCCAGTAGGTCGACTCTAAACATAAGAAATGGAGAGATTCATCATGTCAGAAAGAAAAGCAATCGATTGCCGCGATAATCCGAGCGACAGCGGCTGCACCCTGCGTCTGGAAGGCAGTGAAGATGAAGTGCTGGAAGCCGCAGTCAACCACGCAATAACCACACACGGACACACTAACAATCCGGAACTGCGCGAGCAAATCCGCGGATTGCTGAAACCGGCCGAATAGTATTGTGGCACGTGCATCTTGCGCGTGTGCACGGGCGGGACGTCCGTGCCACTATCAAATACAACTATGTCCAGAGACAACCTGCTTTTCGCGATCATTGGTATTTTGATCGGATTCATAATTGGCTTTATGCTCGCCAACTCGATCCTCACCCGCGAGGCCGCCATGCGTGCTGCGCCATTGTCAGCAGCCCAACAAAGCGGAAACCTTCCGCCTAACCATCCACCTGTGGCCGGCAGCGATCAAAGCGGAGATCCGCAACAGATGTTCACCCAGGTTCAGGAGGCCATGAAGCAGGCCCGCGAGCATCCTGACGACTTCGACGCACAACTTACGGCCGCCAAACTCGAGTACCAGATCCATCGTTACGATCAGGCGATCGAATACCTGCTGATTGCGAACAAATTAAAGCCGACCGACTTCAACGTGCTGGGCATGCTGGGCGTGGCGAATATGGATGCCGGCCATTTCGACGCTGCCGAAAAGTGGTACCGGGCCGCCATGATGAAGAAGCCTGACGACATTCCCGTGATCGACGGTCTGTGCGCGGTGCTGCTCAGCAAGGGAGACGCGAAAGGCGCCGAAGAAGCGATTAATAAACTAGCGAAGGTAGATCCTACCAATCAGGACTTGCCCCAGTTTAAGGCCAAGCTGACGGAATTGAAGTCGGGCAAGAAGTGACCCAGCAAGCGGAGATTTGGCGGCTTCGCCGCACATTGCGGAAAGCCTCCGGCTTTCCGGGGACTCAGAATATCTTTCGAGGCTATGCCTCCGGTGTGATAACGGAGGCATAGCCTCTTGATCTTTTAGTTCGACGAACGGAAAGCCGGAGGCTTTCCGCAATGTGCTGCGGCAAAGCCGCACACTCATACCGATGGCGCGAAGATCCAGCCGCTCACGCAGGTGGTACTGACCTCATCACGGCAAAGAATGAGTATCGGCTAAGATGTCCGCCGATCGACGCCTACCTAACAGCCACGACTTAAGCGTCCCCGGGCTCTTCTCATCAATCGCAAAATAATCCTGAATGATCTTCTTGTAGAGACGGTTGCGTTCCAACGGCGTCAGCTCGAAACCTAAAGGCATCTCGCCGCCCTTCACGTAAGAACTAATCAACGTCCGATCCATTGGCCAGTTCAATGCGCCCAGACCGTTTGGTTGATGACAGGCGCCACACCTTACTCCATCAATTCCGCCTTTGGTGTTGACCGCAGAAGCAACTGACTCGCTGTTTCCGGTAGCGCCCAGACCAGGTCCCAACTTGCTCGCGTCCAGGTATTTATCAAAGCGCGGCCGCCCGTATTTTAGAAAACGTTCGTTGACCAAGCGAACTTTTTCCAGCTCATCTCGACTCACCGTGCCATTGACTGGAAAGATTGGCAGTATTCCGCTCTTGTGACACAGGGCGCAGTTGTCGTCGCCTTCCCCCAACTCCCAGCGCCCTTTGATCGTTATCGAACCGTTGCGTCGATAGGTCCGGAAATAATCTTTGAAGTAGGCGTTAGTGCCATCAGCGCCGGCGACTACCGAGACTACCGAGACGTTACGCACCGGTGCGCGAGCCCGCGGGTCGGGCACGCCGAACTGCACCCACTTTTCCGGAACACCCTGCGCTGCGTTTCCGGGCACGACGATTAGCAGCCGCCAGAAGCTGTCCGGATTATCAGGCGTTCCCAGATGCCGGGACTGATAGCTGAAGAATATTAGTTGATCGTCAATGACCCGGCCGGCATTCATCGCCCTCAATTGGGCCTTTGCCTGCGGCAATGTTGCGAAGCGACTGACGGAGCGCAGAAAGTTCGGTGCCAGGAGGAATTCGGGAATTGTGACGAACGCTCGCGTCTCAGAAAAATAGACGCTGTCAGCAACGTTAAAGCCGAGCTCATGATCCGGTTGCCGTTCAAGGGCCAGGGTGCTGACATAACCGACAAATTCCGGATAGCGCTTCGCGAAATCGCCTTCGCTCGCCAGGCGGCACTGCTGGACGGCCCGCGAAATCCCGTCGAGCACTCGCTCGTACGCGGTCAGGGCAAGGTCACTCTCATACGCGCGTCGGGCT
>JAWWPL010000272.1:0-6445 GCA_033850605.1 Blastocatellia bacterium
TTGTCAACGCGAGCGGCAATGCCGATGTCGAGTATTTGTCGGACGGAATAACGGAGTCGCTTATCAACAGCCTGTCGCAACTGCCTCATCTGTCGGTCAAAGCGCGCAGCTCCGTGTTTCGCTACAAGGGCAAAGAAGTCGATCCGCAACAAGTCGCTGCGGAGTTGTCGGTGCAAGCAATCTTGAACGGGCGTGTCGTGCAACGCGGCGACGACTTGACGCTGTACTTATCGTTGGTTGATGCGCGGACGGGCAATCAGCTTTGGGGCACGCAATACAATCGCAAGCTAACAGACCTCGTGGCGCTGCAAAACGAGATGGCGCGTGACGTTTCACAGAAGCTGCGAGCGCGGTTGTCGGGCGCGGACGAACAGAAGTTGGCGAAGAACTACACGCAGAACACTGAGGCGTATCAGGCTTACTTAAAGGGACTGTATTACTGGAACAAGGGCCCTGTGCCGGGTTATGAAAAGAGCCGCGATTATTTTCAACAGGCGGTTGACCTGGACCCTTCTTACGCGCTGGCTCATTCCGGCCTGGCACTGTACTACAGCTACGCAGCGGCCAACGGCCTCTTGGCGCCCGACGAGAATTGGCCGAAGGCGGAGGCAGAGGCCAACAAAGCGTTAGCTTTAGACGAGACACTGGCCGAGTCTTATAATCCGCTGGCTGCGGTCAAACTGTATTACTACCGCGATTGGCCCGCCGCCGAACGCTACTTTCGTCGCGGCATCGAGTTGGATCCGAACTTTGCGGAAATACACAATCATTACGGCCTATGTTTGTATTTGTTCGGACGTAACGAAGAAGCCCTGAGCGAAATTCAGCGCGCCGTCGAGCTTGAGCCGCTGTCGCTCCGCTTCAATCTGTCTCGGGCGATAATCCTCTTCTTCATACGCCAGTCCGACCGCGCGATAGACCAACTCCGCAAGACGCTTGAGCTGGAACCGAATTTCGCGTGGGCGCATGAATGGCTCGGTGACGCTTACGAGCAAAAGGGGATGCACAGAGAAGCGATCGCTGAATGGGGCAAAGCCTTGACTTTGAATGGCGAAGGCGAACTGGCGTCAACGCTGGAACGCTCCTACGCCGCATCTGGCTTTGAGACGGCAGTCCGCGCGTTAGCGCAAAAGAAGCTCGAACGATTGAATGAAAAAACCGGTCGCGGCGATTACGTTCCGGCGATTGAATACGTGACAGCCTACACACGCCTGGGCGAGAAAGAACAAGCATTCGCCTGGCTCACAAAGGCTGTCGAGGAACGCAACCGATTCGCGCTTGAAATCAAAGTCAACCCAATCTTTGACAGCCTGCGCTCCGATCCACGCTTCGCCGAACTCATGGGCCGCATAGGCCTGCCCCAGTGATTGATTGAAGCAAGAAAACTTATTTGACTATTGCCGCCGGCACAAAACTCGATCGCTATGAAATGCCGTATAATCGCGCGGATAATCAGCGTTGACCTACGCAACTACCCCTGAAGGAGCACATATTGACGACTACCAAACATATCCTCTTTGCCTCGACGTTTGTTCTTGCGCTGCTGTCCACCGCAATTGGACAAGAGAGCACCAATACCGCCGGGCTGGGCACGTCTCTGACGATCACGGCGGCTGCCGCCGTCGAGCGTGTGCGCATTGCTGCGCCTGCTTCGGTAGTGCAAATGCACGTGGAGATCTATGCGGCCGGGGGCGAGAAACTCTTCGATCAGGAGATCAGAGGGGGCAACGTCTTTGACTGGCACTTGCAGGATGCGCAAGGTCAGCGGCTGGCTCCGGGAACATACGTATGTGTGATTACGGCCAAGAACATCTCCGGTAAGCTCACCCAGAAGATCGGCACTGTCAGCATTGAAGAAAAATCGGTGAGCGTGCAACCGGCAACATCGCCACAGTTGTCAGTTCAGCAAATGCAGGTGATTGGGCCCGTGGAAGACAATTCGTCCTGGACAATTCCCGGGAAGGACGAGCCGCAGACTCCGACGGTGATCGCAAACGATGGAACGGATGGGCAGATGATCAGAGGCCGCGGCGCCTTGAGCTTTCGCATCGGGAATTTCTTTACCGGCAACGACACAGAGCAAATGCGCCTGACTGAAGCAGGCGATCTGGGTATTGGAAGTTCAGAACCGAGAGCCAAACTTGATGTGGCCGGGACGATTCGCGCCGAGCGCTTCCTGATCGTAAAGCCAGGAAAACCAGTTAGCACCAACAAGACGGCGGCCAACACTCTGTCGGCAGACACGGTAGAGCCAGATCAGTCACTGATCTCTGGGTCCGGCACGCAGGACCGGATTGCAAAGTGGACGGATAACTCGGGCACACTCGGGGACTCAGGCATTACTGAAACCGCCGGCGGCTTTGTAGGCATCGGCACCACTGCGCCGAGCGCAAAGTTAGTAGTGTCATTAAACAGCGCAACCTTACCGCCCGCTACGGGGATTGCTCGCTTTGCCGATGCCGATGGGGTGCAGACTACGGTATTCGCGGACTCATTTGGAACCAACCCAATTTTCAATGTGCGGAGGGCAAATGGAACCGCAGCCGCACCTTCGGCTCTGCAGGCCAGTCAACTTATCGGCGTCATTGGTGCATCGGGCTATGGAGCTTCGGCTTATTCAGGAACTCGCGCTCGGGTTGGATTCTTCGCTTCTGAAAACTGGACCAATACGGCCAATGGGACATACCTCACTTTTAATACCACAGCCAACGGCGCCGCTACCGCGGGAGGTACGGAGCGCATGCGCATCGACAATGCCGGCAACGTCGGCATCGGCACGACTCCGGGCGATACCATTAAGTTGGACGTCGCTGGGTCTACCAGGATTACACCGGGCAACGGTTATTCGATTAGTCTCGGCGCACCTAACGGAGACACGGGCATGACTTTACTCAAGCCCGACATCGGCAGAGCCGACGTCAGGTTTGACGGAACGACGCTTAGATTAGTCGCCGGCGCTCCCCACGTGCCGCCGCCGCCCTCAAGTGGGATCGCCATTAGCGGCACCTCGGGCAACGTCGGTATCGGCGCGTCGGGCGTGTTTTCGGATGTCAAATTAGCTGTTGATGGCGGCTCCCAAACTGCCGTGTACGGATTGAGCAATGGCTCCGTCGGCGTCATCGGTTACGGCATTAATGGCCAGGGCGTGGAAGGCCAAAGCACCGGGAGCGGCATCGCGCTTTACGGCTTAAGTGATGCCGGCCCTGCGCTTGCAGTAAGGAGCAACACCGGCGTTCTCATGGAGGGCTATCCGAACACAACCACTCTCGGCCGCTCATTTCACATCAACCTCAACGGTACCTACGTCGCCGGCTCGGACTTCGCCGAATCATTGCCCGCCCGTGGAAACAAGTCTGACTATGAGCCGGGAGACGTACTGGTTGCGAGCACCAAGGCAGCGGGCCAGGTTGAAAAGACGAACCGCCCTTATGACGTGCGAGTGGCCGGTATCTATTCAACCCGGCCAGGAATGCTCGGCGCTGAGAAAGCGGGCGCGACCCGGATTGATGCCGGCGAGGTACCAGTTGCCATCGTCGGCATCGTCCCCACGAAAGTTTCGACCATCAATGGGAAGATACAAGTAGGCGACCTGCTGACCACTTCGAGCCTACCGGGTTATGCCATGCGTTGCGCCGACCGCGCGAAGTGCGTCGGAGCTATTGTTGGCAAAGCACTGGAGCCACTGGCCGCCGGCAAATCTGTCATTAGGGTACTGGTGATGTTGCGGTAGCCCGAATCAAGCGCCGTTGAGGGCGGTGCGCAGTGTGGCAGGTTGAGTGAAATTGATATGCGAATATTGTTGATGACTAATATTCATCCGATGTCGATGCGGCTAACCTGGCGCGCGCCTCGGATGCGCGTTGAAACAGAATGTCTCGATAGCCGGTGCAACTGATTATTGGTTGAAATCGCCTCACTCCGGATTCACCTGATCTAATCATCACGTCTAGATCGATCACACGCCGGTTCGATAACGCCCCCTTCAAAGTCCGCACCAAAAACCTAGGTGATTCGGAGCCGGCTCAGTATAATCTCACCGAAAATCCCCCGCCTGAGTCGTGAAAAATTTCCCTGAAGGAGCACAAATATGCCTACGGTGAGATCAATCATCTTTGCCTCAATGGTCGTCTGCGCTCTGTGCGCCACAGCAACAGCACAGGACGGCAGCTCTCAAAGATCATCTCTGACAATCACGGCGAGCGCCACCGACGAGCACGTGCGCATCACTGCGCCTTCATCCATCGTGCAGATGCATGTGGAAGTCTATGCGGCCGGTGGCGAGAAGCTCTTCGATCAGGAGATCAGAGGCGGGAATGTCTTCGATTGGCACTTGCAGGATGGTCAGGGGCAGCGTTTGGCCCCAGGGTCGTACGTCTGCGTCATCACGGCAAAGAGCATTTCCGGGAAGTTCACTCAGAAGATTGGCACTGTGCGTGTTGAAACGAAATCAGTGAGCTTGCGGCCGGCCGCATCGTCACAGCTGTCAGTTCAGCAAACGCAGGTGATCGGGCCGGTGGAAGACAATTCATCATGGACTATTCCCGCGAAGGACGACCCGCAGACACCGACTGTGATCGCAAACGATGGGACGGATGGACAAATGATCAGAGGACGCGGTGCCTTAACGTTTCGGATCGGTAATTTCTTTACCGGCAACGACACAGAGCAAATGCGCCTGACTGAAGCAGGCAATCTGGGTATTGGGACCAGCGACCCTCGCTCGCGATTGGACGTGGCCGGTACGATTCGCGCTGAGCGCTTCCTGATGGCCAAACCAAAGTCTAACGGCGTCGATAAGGCAGCGACGGCAACGGATAGTGTGACCACGGACTCGGGTGATTTCCAGCCGCTCATCATGGGCAGCGGTACACAGGACCGCTTGGCCAAGTGGACAGATAACGCAGGCACGCTCGGTGATTCCGGCATTACCGAAACTGCCGGCGGCTTGGTAGGCATCGGCACCACTGCGCCGAGCGCAAAGTTAGTAGTGTCGACAAACAGCTCAACTCTACCGCCCGCTGCAGGAATTGCTCGTTTTGCCGATGCTGATGGCGTGCAGACTACAGTATTCGCGGACTCCTTTGGGACCAACCCAATCTTTAATGTTCGCCGGGCGAATGGAACCGCAGCCGCACCCTTGGCGCTGCAGGCCAATCAACTCATCGGAGTCATTGGAGCTTCCGGTTATGGAGCCTCGGCTTATTCAGGAACACGCGCCCGGGTAGGATTCTTCGCTTCTGAAAACTGGACGAATACAGCCAATGGGACATACCTCACTTTTAATACCACAGCCAACGGCACTGCTATCGCGGGAGGAACGGAGCGCATTCGGATTGATAGTAACGGCAGAGTCGGCATTGCGACGAACAGCCCGCAATTTCCCTTGGACGTTTTTGGCAATATTAATACCCTTCAGAATTACTACATCAACGGGATTCGCGTTATCAGCAGCCCTGGCGGTCAGAACTTGTTCGTTGGTAGCAACGCCGGATCAACCGCCTCCGGCGGAAGCGATACCTTCGTCGGCTATGAAGCGGGCTTTCAGACAACAGGAGTTAACAACTCATTCTTCGGCGACCAGGCCGGCTTTTCGAACTTAACCGGGAGCGACAACACTGTACTTGGGTTTTTCGCCGATGTAGCATCAAGCGATCTAGATCATGCCACGGCCATTGGCTCGGGCGCAGTCGTCTCCTCCAGCAACACCATCGCGCTGGGCCGAGCCAATGGCAGCGACGTCGTGGATGTGCCGGGTAAACTGCAGATAGACACGATGGGAAGCAGCGGTGGCTCACCGCTTTGCCTGAACGGTTCCAATCGAGTCGCTCTTTGCATGGCTTCCAGCTTGCGCTTTAAGACACAGGTCGATCCATTCTTCGGCGGCCTCGAAATCGTGAGCCGGCTGCGTCCGGTTGTTTTCACCTGGAAAGAGGACAGCAAGCGCGACGTTGGCCTCGCTGCTGAAGAAGTTGAGCGTGTCGAACCGCTATTTACACTCCGCAATAAGCAGGGCGAAATCGAAGGCGTGAAATACAACCAACTATCAGCGATCTTTATCAACGCCTTCAAAGAGCAGCAAGATCAAATTGCCGCGCTGCGAACAGCCAACACTGCACTCAACGCGCGTCTGAGGTTAATTGAGCGGACTCTGAAAAAGAAACCAAGCCCAACTCGTCAGCGTCGTTGAGGCGCGATTGTTGTTACCTGCGCGGGTTACTGGTTAGCACTTGGCGACCAGCAACAGTTTAAAGCACGCAACTCAGAGACAGAAACCAGGCTCGCCAATGTCGAAATGTCTGTAAAGTTGGTCGCGCAAAAGAACCGGCTGCGCCACTCGCGTCGTTGAGCGAGTCTCAATAAAATGCGGCCCCGCGAATAGTTCGGCTTACCACTGTTCCGTTCAGTATCCAAACCTTTAGTTCTTTTTGAAAAGCGTCCACTTCCA
>JAWWPL010000283.1:0-2772 GCA_033850605.1 Blastocatellia bacterium
CGGCCGTCAGCGACTGATCCTTAAGAATAGCGTTGAGTCGGGTCTCGGCATCCGCAAGGGCGGGCCGCCGATCATCTTCTTTTTCGGCCAGACTTCCTTTGCGGAGGAGCGATCGGGCTGCGAGATATGCGGCTTTGTCGCGCCAGGGCGAAGACTTGTCCTGCGCGATCGAATCAAACTGCTGTCTGGCATCGTCAAAGTTCGTCGCGTAAAAATTCGCGGCGGCAATTTGATAGGCGCGATCTGCGCGAATCAGTGGCGGTAAGTCAGGGGCTTCGGCGGACGCGCCGGCCGGAATGTGCCGGCCTTCCGAGCAATTGGCGAAGACCAGATCCTGGGCGGCCAACCAGCTCTTAACACCCAGGCTGTCGGCGCCGAACGTCTTGATGCGCTCGTTCAAAGTCGCTTCGGCATTTTCGAAGGCGTCCTGCTGACAATTCAAATAACTCTCGTACTCATTCGGCTTCTCGCGGTTCCGGTAGACTTTGATCTCGGGCGGTGCGGCGACACCGGGAATTGTCTTACGCGCCGCAGTCCATTTCTTAATCCACTCTTCATCGTTGGATTCCGATTCACCGCTGAGATTAAGGCGATCATTCCAGACGGCTTTGATTGCCCTGGCTTCACTTTCACTGAGAGGAGTTCCCGCCAGATTGCGATAAGCCGCGACCAGATATGATCGCGCCCAGTTCGGTTGCACGACGCCCAGTTGCCCGGCAGCAAACTTCTCGAAGGGCAGATCAGGATGCTTGGAATAAACGAATATTGCATCAGTGAAAAATGGTCCGCACGCCTGGGTGCGTTGCGGCCGGAGGAACGAGACTGAAATGATCAATGCCAGGGCTAAGAGAGCTTTATGCGAGTTCATTTTTTCGACTCCACAATCGTGCGTACCGAATCTTTGGTCCACGGGTCAGGATTAAAAACATAGAGCCGCCGCGCCAGCGAGAGACCTGAGCGCGGCTCGTCTGTAGAAATGCCGTAACTGTGACGACACGCCGGCGAAATGAAATCGTCGCCCGCATCAAGCTGTCTGGCGATTTGCTTTCCATCGGCGGCCATCCGAAACAACATCGGCACGGCTTCGTCAATCGGCAAGTCGGAAAACCAATCGTCATAGGTGCACCACGAAGCCAGCGCGGTAATCGACAAGGAAACTGTCTGAGGCAGGCGCCGGCGCACGTCGAAGATGACGTCGCGATAAAAGGCGCGCTCGGATTTCATAGCATCAAAATCGATTTGAATGTGCGCGACGTTTGGGAGTTTCGCCATGTCGGCAATCGCTCCGGCCAGTTCCTCGCGTTGTGTGGCAGAGAGTTCCGGCTTGCGCCGGGCATCCGTCTCGATTCTGGCCACGGCCACAGCGGTCGTCGCTTCGGGCAGGTTCAAAGGTTGCAGCCGCGGTCGCACTTCGATTTCTCCGGAATGCAACCGGATCGTGCACGCCAGGAAGGCGACACCTGTTTCTTTTGGATCGATGAAGCGCAAGTCCGTCGGCCGCTCCCACGCCCAAAGCATCAGGCGTGGCATTTTATCCATGCGTGTCGCGCCAGCTTCTTTGCGAAGGTTCATTACCGAACGGGCTTTGACAAATCCAAAGGCCAGCGAAGCGACTAATACGCTTGCCCCCGCCACGATGAATATGAGTTTTCCAGATTGCGCTTGCTGCATGCAGGTTCACTGAAACCGGAAGGCAGCAAGTGTACATCAACGAATCAGGCAAAAACAGTTTGGGTGGGATTTGGTAGTGGGGTAAATGTGCTTTGCAAATCTACGTAATTAGCCCGAGCCGTCAGGGAGGGCTCGGTGTTGCACCAATTGAGCCCTCCCTGACGGTCGGGCTAGTACCCCGAACAATGGCCCGACTGCGAACGAATCGGTAAGAAGATAAAGATTCCCTCTCCGCCCGGCTTTATTCTATACTCGATTCAGCGAGCCCGGATTCTCACTCCTGCGCTTGAGAGCAACTACCACCTGGATTGCCCCACCACTCATTCCCAACTGAGGAGGCCCAATCCGTGAAACATGAAGGAGCAATAAAGCGCCAGCACCAACGTATCCCCCTGGCCCTGCCATTTCGAGTCCGCTGTAAGGAGAGCGTTGAGTACGAATGGACTGAGATGTCGCGGTTGATTGACATAACGCAGGCTGGCGCGGGATTTACCCTCACCAGACCGGCAGAGCCCGGCCGCCTTTTGCACCTAACTCTTCCCTTGCCGATACGGCTTCGCTGCTTCGATCACGCTGAACCACAGTACTGCGTGTGGACCGTGGTGCGCCATATTGCCGTCATCCAGGGGGCTCAAGGCCAGGTCGCGTCTTTGTTTCGCGCGGGCGTAGCCTTCGTGGGAAAGCGGCCGCCGCAGACTTACGAGCAGGACCCCACTACCAGATATGACCTGTTGCCATTTGACCGCGGCCAGAGCGAGATGTGGAGGTTGAAGGAGCGCGCGAATAACAATCAGCGAAGAGAGACCCGACTGATCATTCCGCTCGACGTTCTAATCGAAGCATTTGATGAGAAAGGCAATATTTCAATGGAAGAAAATACAGTTACGGAAAACCTCACTACGAGAGGCACGTCAGTCTTCACCACTTGGGATATTGAAATTGGACGCATTCTGCGCGTTACGAGCGTGCGCGACGCGTTCTCGGTCTTGGCCGTCGTGAGAGGTCGAGAAGTAGGATCGGACGGCGTCAATCGACTTGGCCTTGAATTCCTTAATGAGCGCTGGCCTCTGCACCGCGTTGAGCCTTCAACCGTCTGATAAG
>JAWWPL010000311.1:0-12966 GCA_033850605.1 Blastocatellia bacterium
ACTGGATTTCACCGGGCTAAAGCCACGGTGCTAATGAGAAAGGTATGCGCAAGACAGCGACACCGGGTGCATCCACTTCGGTTTGCCGATCGCGGAAACCCTATGTTATCTTCTCCCTCTTAAAAACCTTCCAAGTTTCTATCTGTAGAGGCATCGCATTAATCAGAAAGGTTTGACTGAGCAAATATGGCTACGCCTAATGGAAATGGCACGAACGGGCACGTAGGGCGCGTGGTGCAGATTATTGGTCCGGTAGTGGACGTCGAGTTTACTGAAGGTTATCTGCCGCCCATTTACGAGGCGCTGCGAATAATCTCCGATGGTTTTGACGTGCCTGAACCGATTAGTGTGATCGCTGAAGTCCAGCAGCACCTGGGCGAGGGCCGCGTGCGCGCCGTATCCATGCTGCCCACTGACGGCATGGTGCGCGGAATGAAAGCGGTCGATACCGGCGGCCCAATCACCGTACCCGTAGGCGAAGGAACTCTGGGCCGGGTAATGAATGTGATCGGCGATCCGGTCGACAACCTCGGCGATATTCCACACCAGCAACGTTACCCGATTCACCGTCATGCTCCCTCGTTCGAAGAACAGTCGACGGAACTGCAAATGTTCGAAACCGGAATCAAGGTAATCGACTTGATTCAGCCCTTTGTGCGCGGCGGCAAGATTGGTTTGTTCGGCGGCGCCGGTGTGGGCAAGACCGTGATCGTTATGGAGCTCATCAACAACATCGCGAAGGCGCGCTCAGGCTTTTCGGTGTTTGCTGGTGTCGGCGAGCGCACGCGTGAAGGCAATGACCTGCTGCGCGAGATGGTCGAATCAAAAGTCATCGACTTTGGCGAGTCCTTCTATCACAACATGGAAGAGACCGGCGCCTTCGACATGACCAAGGTAGACATGAAAGCGATCGAGAAGTCGAAGGTCGCACTTATCTATGGCCAGATGACTGAACCGCCGGGCGCGCGTCTGCGCGTGGCACTCTCCGGATTAACCGTCGCTGAATACTTCCGCGATCAAGGTCTGGATGTGCTGCTCTTCATCGACAATATTTTCAGATTCACCCAAGCCGGTTCGGAAGTGTCGGCGCTTTTGGGTCGCATGCCGTCGGCTGTGGGTTATCAGCCGAACCTGGCTACCGAGATGGGTGAGATGCAGGAACGCATCACTTCAACTAAGACAGGATCGATCACTTCGATTCAGGCCGTTTACGTTCCGGCGGACGACTACACAGATCCGGCGCCCGCAACGACCTTCGCTCACCTTGATGCTGTCACTGCTTTATCGCGTCAAATCGTAGAGTTAGGAATTTATCCGGCGGTCGATCCCCTGGCGTCTTCGTCGCGCATTTTGGATCCGCGCATTGTCGGCGAGGAACATTACAACACGGCGCAAACCGTGAAGCTGATTTTGCAGCGCTACAAGGACCTGCAGGACATCATCGCAATTCTGGGTCTCGACGAGCTCTCTGACGAAGACAAGTTGTCAGTTTCGCGTGCACGCAAGATTCAGCGATTCTTTTCGCAGCCGTTCCACGTGGCGTCACAATTCACCGGCCGCGAGGGTAAATACGTGAAGCTGGAAGACACGATCAAAGGCTTCAAAGAGATTATCGACGGCAAGCACGACGACATTCCGGAGCAGGCTTTCTACATGGCCGGCACGATCGAAGAAGTCGTCGAAGCCGCAAAGAAAATGGAATAGCGGTGGCACAGACTTTAGTCTGTGTTGGCTAGGGATAGGGCAAACAATAATCACAGACTGAAGTCTGTGCCACTTATGGCCGAACAACTTCAATTGGAAGTAGTAACTCCTGAACGACGCCTGCTTTCAGAGCAGGTCAACTCAGTTACCGTTCCCGGTCGCGGCGGTGAGCTGGGCATCCTGCCGGGTCACGCGCCGCTGATTTCGGACTTGCAGACTGGTGTACTTTCTTACAACGAAGCCGGAACGACTTTTCAATTGCATGTCTCAGGCGGGTTCGTCGAAGTCAACGATGATCGTGTCTCGGTGCTCGCCGAGATAGCCGAGCGTCCGGAAGAAATCGACGCTGCGCGCGCGCGTCTGGCGCGCGAACACAGCGAAAAGCAATTGAGTTCGGTGAGCGGCAGTGAAGAAGACTTTGAAAAAGCGCGCGCGAAGCTTGAACGTTCCATTGTGCGTTTGCAGCTCACGGGCTCGACGCCTCAACGCTAACCGACCAGCAGGAAAAGCGATCCACTAAACCACACGAAAACGGCGCGAGCTTTTGCTGTTTAGTGTGATTTCGTGGATCGCTTTTTTTTGCTCGGGAGCTTTAGCGCCCAGCCGAGCCCATTCGAATGGCTTCTCTCATTTCGCGCACCGCTCTCTCTAATCCCACGAACACGGCCCGCGCGATGATGTGATGACCGATATTGAATTCCGTAATCTCACCGATTGCTGCGACCGCAAGAATGTTGCGGGTAGTCAGTCCGTGACCAGCGGCGACATGCAAGCCATATTGGGCCGCCAGCGCTGCGCCCTCACCCAGGCGCCGCAATTCCTGGTTGGCGCGCACGGCGCCTTCGCCGTGGATTCCAGCACCTCCGAGGGTCGCCTCGGCGTAAGCGGCCGTGCATAGCTCGACCTGTTGCGCGTTCACTGCGTGCGCCGCTTCGATCTGATGAGCGTCGGGATCGATGAAGAGACTGGTCATGATGCCGGCTTCACGCAAACGATTGACCGCCGCGCGCACGATGGCGATGTTG
Source organism: Blastocatellia bacterium (assembly GCA_033850605.1). GTDB lineage: Bacteria > Acidobacteriota > Blastocatellia > Pyrinomonadales > Pyrinomonadaceae > UBA11740. Next base: position 2,730 of record JAWWPL010000311.1, read on the forward strand.
GGCCGCACATTCAAACCGCCTTCGGTGGTGATCTCGCTGGGATTCTCGGGAACCAGCGAAACTGCATCGGGCCGTGTCTCGATGGCAATCTTGACCATCTCTTCGGTCGCGGCCATCTCGACGTTCAGGTAAGTCGTTACCGCCTGCCGCAGCAAAGACACATCAGCATCCTGAATATGCCGGCGATCGCTGCGCAGGTGAATCGTAATGCCATCGGCGCCTGCTTGCTCGCAAATGATGGCCGCAGCCACTACGCTCGGCTCCGGCGCGCGCCGTGCCTGGCGAACGGTCGCCACGTGGTCGATGTTAACGTTTAGTCGTGCCATCAGCTGCTCCAAATTTCAGAATACGGAGGACACTGAGAAGATAACAAAGTTCATCGAATCTCTTCCGACTTTCTCTGTGTCCTCTGTGGTAAATCACGAAACTGACATTGACCGCCTCGAGAGCAGATGCTTCTGCTCTACCATCGCAGCGGTGCGCGCTGCGCTGATCGCTTCACTGTATTCTCCGGCGTCCGCCAAGCGACGAATCCGGCGCACCTCATTAATCATGCGCAGGCTATCACGAGAGTAATTCCCCGAGGCATCCAACGCTCCGCCCGTACTGTGATCCCAGCGGACCGGGATTTCCCGCAGGCGGAGCCGCGCCAGGTGTGCGAGATAAATCAACTCCACATCAAAACCGAAGCGGTCGATTTGTGCGGCTTCAATCAGTGGGCGGCAGACATTCATCCGAAAAGCCTTGAACCCGCATTGCGTGTCCCAAAACGGCAGGCCCGTCGCCACACGGACGATCAGATTGAAAAGCCGCCCGCCCTGTTCGCGACGCCAGGATTGATGCACACCGATTAGCCGGCGATCCAGCGCACGCGATCCGAATACGAGATCGTACTCGCCATTAAGAATCGGTTCCACCAGCTTGGGCGTTTCGGTAATTGGCGTCGACAAATCGGCGTCAGAGAACAACGCGATGTTCGCGCGCGCCGCCAGCAGTCCCGTGCGCGCCGCGTAACCCTTGCCGCGGTTTTGCTCGTAACGAATCACTTTTGTGGCTACCGGGCCAGAGTCCGCCAGGTTTTCTTCGGCAATCGCCGCAGTGTCATCAGTGGATCCGTCGTCAACGACAATGACTTCGCCCGGCTCGCGCCGGCCCTGTAAATAAGCAACGATGGCTCGCAGCGACTCTCCCAGCCGGGCAGCTTCGTTATAGGCCGGAACTACGATGGATAAATTCGGGCTCATTCGTGATTGCAGACATTCTCAATGAATCACGTGCATCGCACAAGTGCTTGTCTTCGGCCGTCCCAGACAGCGCTGACTGTCAGGGTCAGCTCGCGCGACATGGTAGTACCGTAATTTCGTTTCGCGTTTCTTTCCCTTGAACAAAACCGATTCCACGAAACCAGAGTAAATCGCACGAACAAAACTCTTATGCATCGTGTATTTCGTGAATCATCTTACCTGGCAAGGAAGCCTTTCAAATAGGGATACCACCAGCGACATCGACCGCTTCGGTGAGTGCCAACCACTGTGCTATATTTTGGTTCATTGACAAGCGATCCAAGGGACCGATGAAAGGATCGCCCTTTTATGACCAGGAATTTCACAATCGTCGCAGCGCTCGTTATTGTTACGGCCACCCTGGCCGGCGGCGTGCGCACCCGCAGCTCGCGGCGCGTGGTTAGTCTGAACGTCGCCAACTCAAATCAGAGCAGTGCAGCTGAGAAATACGAAGCCGACAAAATCGAGAACGACTATCACGAAGCGATCTCGACGGTTGAAGAGAAATACGCCGGCGACATTGATTACGAAAAGGCCACCCAAGCCGCGATTCAGGGAATGCTTTTCACTCTCGACCCGCACTCGGTTTACTTTTCGACGACGGAATTTCGCAAGCTCAAAGAAGACCAGTCCTCAAGCTTTTATGGGATTGGAGTGCAGATACAGCGCCACGACGACGGCGTGTACATTCAGTCTGTGGTCCAGGGCACTCCGGCGTCGCGCGCGGGCTTGCGCTTTGGCGACCGCATCGTGGAAGTCGACGGCAAAGACGCGCGCGATTGGTCCAGCGACGAAGTCTCCAAGAACGTGCGCGGCGATCGCGGCAAAGAGGTGCTGTTGAAGGTTGAACGCGCGGGGGAAGAAGCCGCGGTCAACGTCAAGATTGTGCGCGACTCAGTTCCGCTGCCTTCGATTCGCAACGCCTTCATGCTCGGATCGACCACCGGCTACGTCGGATTGGTCGGCGGTTTTCAACACACTACAGATGACGAATTGCGCGAATCAATTGCCGGTCTGAAGAGGGACGGCATGCGTCAGATGGTTCTGGATCTGCGCAACAACCCCGGCGGACTGCTTGATCAGGCAATCGATGTTGCCAGCGAATTTCTGCCGCGCGACAAGGTAATCGTTTCGGTCAAAGGACGGAGTGAATACCACGAGCCCGCCATTTACAAGTCAAACGGCGCCGATCCGGAAGAACTCCCCCTGGTGGTGCTAATCAATCGCAACACTGCTTCCGCGTCCGAAATTGTTGCGGGAGCGATTCAGGATCATGGTCGTGGACTGGTAGTCGGAGAAACCAGTTTCGGCAAGGGCCTGGTGCAGCACGTTTTTCAACTTCCTTTCAATACCGGGCTGACGCTGACGACGGCGCGTTACTACACGCCATACGGACGTTCTTTGCAGCGCGATTATTCCAGCGGCTCGCTTTACGATTATTACGTCCGTCACGATCAGAACGATACGCAACAACCGACTCAGCCGGGCCAACCGTCGCCGAACGAATCAGCCCCGCCGCACAGCTCGAACGCGCCGGCGTTCCGCACGGCCGCGGGCCGCGTTTTTTATGGCGGTGGAGGCATCACTCCGGATATCGAGGCGCGCCCGTTGACCGCGACAACCGCGCGGGGCCGCATCATTGAAGCGGCCTTCTATTTCACGCGCACACTGGCGGCTGGTAAAGTGCCGGGCCTCGAGTCGTATCATGTCGACAAAGTAGATTACGGCCATGCTCCCAAGGCTACGGATTATCCGATCAACGATCGCGTGCTCGAAGCCTTTCGCAATTACCTGCGTAAAGACCAGAGCCGGCACCTGCAAGTGGCCCAAATCGACGCCGACCTGGATTTCGTCAAGCTCCGCATGCGACAGGAAATAATTACCGCGGCCTTTGGCGCCGATGCAGGCCAACGCGTCCTGCTGGAGAGCGACCCTCAGACATTGCGCGCCATTGGCGTATTACCCGACGCAAAGCGTCTGGCTGAAAGCGTTCGCAATGGCACTCCGCTTACTCTTAACTACAGACCCGCGTCCCGCGCGGCCCTGCTTCCTTTTCTGCCAGGCATCGAAGAGCAGGACGAGATTCTGATCTAGTTACTCCCTCTCCCTTTGGGAGAGGGCTGGGGAGAGGGATTTAGACAACAGCAATAGATGGGCGTCTGTCCGTCCCGGTTTCACAGTCATCCCCTCTCCCTAACCCTCTCCCAAAGGGAGAGGGAACAAACCATTTCATTTGACTTTATCGCCTCATCAGAATAGAAGTGCGCTCGATCCATCATTCCGTCATCGAGGGACAACATGAATCGAAGGACTTTTGTACGCAATAGCATGGCTGGCGGTGTCGGACTTGCCAGCGCAAGCATTACCACGGCTGCGAAAAAAAACCCGACTACTTCACGGCCCGTCAGCCTGGCGCCGCCGGCATTCGAGCTGGACGAGGCAACCATAGCCGATCTGCAAAGCGGGATGACTGCCGGAAAATACACGGCCCATTCGCTGGCGAGAAAATATCTCGATCGCATCGACAGTGTCGACAAACACGGGCCGGCCATCAATTCAGTAATCGAGTTGAATCCGGACGCCTTATCGATCGCGAACGATCTCGACAAAGAGCGTAAGGCGAAAGGACCGCGCGGTCCGTTGCACGGCATCCCGGTGCTTATCAAAGACAACATCGATACTCATGATCGCATGACGACGACTGCAGGTTCTCTGGCCCTCGGCGGATCCATTCCGTTGCAGGATTCGTCCGTGGCCCGGAAGCTGCGCGACGCAGGCGCGGTAATTCTGGGCAAGACGAACCTGAGCGAGTGGGCCAACTTTCGCTCCAGTCATTCGAGCAGCGGTTGGAGCGGTCGCGGCGGACAGACAAAAAATCCATACGTGCTCGATCGTAATCCGTGCGGCTCGAGTTCCGGCACCGGGGCGGGTGTGTCAGCGAACCTTGCGGCGATTGGCGTAGGCACGGAAACTGACGGCTCGGTGGTTTGCCCCTCCAGTGCGAATTCACTGGTGGGTATCAAACCCACGGTGGGGTTAATCAGTCGCGCCGGGATAATTCCCATCGCGCACAATCAGGATACGGCCGGGCCCATGTGTCGCACCATAACGGATGCAGCGATCCTCCTGGGCGCATTGGCCGGAATCGATTCGCGCGACGACGCGACCAAAACCAGCGCCCGCAAATCATTTGCTGACTATACGAAGTTTCTCGACACTAACGGCTTAAAGGGCGCGCGGATTGGCGTTCATCGCAAAGCGTTTGGATTCAGCGACGCCGTCGACAAGCTTATGGGCGACTGCATCGACATCATGAAGAAGCGTGGGGCGATCATCGTCGATCCGGCTGATATTCCGACGCAGGGCAAATTCGATGACTCCGAATTGGAAGTTCTGCTTTACGAATTCAAAGCCGATCTGAATTCGTATCTTGCTGCCCTCGGTCCCCGCGCGCCGGTGAAATCTCTAAAAGAGATCATCGACTTCAATGAACAATACCGGGATCGAGAGATGCCCTACTTTGGCCAGGACCTTTTCATTAAGGCCCAGGCGAAAGGACCGCTAACCGATAAAGCTTATCGCGATGCGCTGGCCAAAGATCAGCGCATGTCACGCAAGGAGGGCATCGACTTCATCATGGACAAGAACAAACTCGACGCTCTGATTGCGCCTACCGGCGGCCCTGCCTGGACGACTGATTGGGTGAACGGTGATCACTTTACGGGAGGCTATTCGACTGCCTCTGCGGTGGCGGGCTATCCGCACATCACTGTGCCGGCGGGTTATGTTTTCGGCTTACCGGTGGGAATTTCCTTCTTTGGCCGCGCCTGGAGCGAACCCACTTTGATCAAGTTTGCTTACGCGTTTGAGCAAGCAACCAAGGCCCGACGCGCACCGCAGTTTCTGCCAACGGCGAAGCTGGCGTGAAGGAACGCATCCTGCATGCGGACCACCGGCATCCTTGACTGGGGTAGCTTTAAGAATAACGAAGTGCAGACAGGGATGACCGCGAACCGACGCAAGGATGCGTGCGCTGCATCACGGACACCAGCGCTTCACCGACGAGGGGTCCGCTAGACTCTCCAACAATTCCCCCGCCGTCCGTTTCAAAGTCGGGTGCACGACGTGAGGCGCGATTTCCACCAAAGGCTCCAGCACAAACCGCCGTTGATGCATGCGCGGATGCGGCAGCATGAGAAATTCAGTCTGGCTCTCAACTTCGCCATAGAGCAATAGATCCAGATCGATGGTGCGTGGCCCGTCCTTGACCTCGCGAGTGCGGCCGAGCAGCCATTCGATTCGCAACAGCCGAGCCATCACCTGCTGCGGTTGCGGCAGAGGATTCCCCACCTCTGCCACCAGGTTCAGAAAAGGTGTTTGCTCAACTTCTCCGACCGGCTCAGTTTCATAAATTGATGACAGCCGAGTCACGCACAGCGAGGCTTCGAACAAGCCGCGCACCGCCAACAGAAGAGTGCCGCCGCGGTCGCCGAGATTCGAGCCGAGACTGATGTAAGCTTTGACGTGGTTCCGATGTGAAAACATGTGATCGACTTTGATCGGCGTTGTGGAGCGCGGACATCCTGTCCGCCAGCGGGCGCAGCCCGCTCAAACTGGCGCGGGAATCTCCATCAAAAGTCTGCGCGCTGCGCGCGGGCGGACAGGATGTCCGCGCTCCATCCGCGCCTATGCTACACTGAGAACCGTAAAGCGTTAAGTTCACTCAGCTCTTTTGATTCCAGCGATGCGAAGCGCCCAGCGTTTCGCGTCCGGGCGGGCTCGCCGGCCCCGTCACTACACAAATGGCTCGCAAACGATTTCGCAGCAGTCAGCGGCACGAACCGGTCACCGAGCGCTCTTTTCAGGAGTACCTCTACTCGACCGCGGCGCCGCAGACCTCGCGCACTGAGCTTATGCGTCTGGTGCGTGGCGGTGAAGATACCTTCCTCGAACTCAAAGTAAAGCTTTCCAATCCCGAAAAGATCGCCCAGGAAATCGTTGCGCTGGCCAACACCGGCGGCGGTGTGATCGTATTCGGCGTCAACGACCAGTTGCGCGTCGAAGGGATCGAAGACGGTGAGAACGTGCAGGACGAATTGGTACGCATCTGCCGTGAAGAAGTTGTGCCACCAATCGTTCCCTTCATTGATCGAATCGCCTTTGACAACGGCCGGCGCATCATGGCGCTCGATGTAAACGGCAAGCGCCGTCCTTACCGCACGCGCGACGGGCGTTTCTTCATTCGCATCGGCGCCGAGAAACGCGAGGCTTCCCCCGAAGAATTATCGACGCTGCTGGATGATTCCCTGCCCCTGCTCTATGAAAACATTCCTGCGCTGCGCGCGACGCTGGGCGACATAGACGAGGCGCATTTGTGGAGTTTCATGCGCGGCTTTGAAGGCGGCGCGTTTGATGAGGCCAGCGTCCGGGATTACCCCACGGCAGAGATACTGGAACGGCATCTGATGCTGGCTACCCACAGCCGCGACGATGTTGTCCCGACAGTGGCCAGTCTTCTGTTGTTTGGCCGCGATGAAAGAGTAACCGAATTGCTTCCGCGAAGCGCAGTGATCGCGACCAGGTTCGGCGGCGACAACTCACAGGCTCCGATCATCGAGCGCGTCGAGTTGGGCGGCAATCTGGCTACTATCTATGAATCAGCTCTGCGGTTCACCGCTCGCTATGTCGATTTGCTCGAGGCGCGCCCGGCCCGAATTGCGAATCAGGCGACAGACGATGCGCCCGTGCCGGCGCGCGCGAATTACCACGCGCGCGCGTTCGCGGAAGCGGTCGCCAATGCCTTGACGCACCGAGACCTCGCTCTTCGTGATATCACAACTCGGCTTCACATTTTTGACCGGGCTATCGAGATTGCGAACCCGCGGCGCAGTGCCGGATTTGCCCCAGCCGCCTTAAAAGCAATTCGCTATGGAGTACCCCAACGACTAAACCCTCAAATAGCGGCGATGTTTACCAGTACCGCATACGGATTGGCTCAGCCCACGGGCGGACTGCCGATGCTCTTACACGAAGCGCGAGCGTTTTCGAATCGCCTGCCCGAAATCGTCGCCTTCAACGACGAGTTTCGTTTGCGCCTGCATGGCATCTAGGTCGCGGAGCGCGGACATCCTGTCCGCCAGCGGGCGCAGCCCGCTCAAACTCGCGCAGGAATCTCCATCAAAGGCTGCGTACGCGCGGATCGCGGACATCTTGTCCGCCAGCGGGCGCAGCCCGCTCAGACTGGCGGAAGAATATCCGGCTAAAGTCTGCGCGCTCCTGCGGTCTTCGATGCGTGGTATCTTTAACCTGATTTTTCCACAATGCCCGCTGAGGGAAAACAAATGCACAGGCGACTGTCGTTAATCCTCGTCGTTCTCTTCTTCATCACGATTTCGATTCAATCCGACGCGAGTCTTCAGCGCGCCATCGCGATCGTCCCAGACAGATCAATACCGACGCCCGAGCAGATACTCGGTTTCCGTCCCGGTGACGATCGCAAGCTCGCCAGTTGGGCGCAGGTCGTTGAGTATTTTCAGAAGCTTTCCGCCGCCAGCGATCGCGTAAGGCTTGAAGAGATTGGCAAGTCGACGATGGGCGCTCCGTTTGTTTATGCGACCATCAGCGCGCCTGAGAATCTCAAGCGACTTGCTGAGTTCAAAGAGATTCAGCGACAGCTTGCTGATCCGCGCTTGCTTGGTTCGCCTGCGAATCCCGCGCTCGCTGATCGGAAAGCGCGGTCGTTGATTGCACGCGGCAAGACGGTCATAGCGATTACTTGCGGCATTCACTCGACCGAAGTCGGCTCGTATCTTTCCAGCATGCTGATCGCGTACCGGCTCGCTTCCTCAAACGACCCGGACGTTCAGGAGATTCTGCGGAACACAATAATTCTGTTAGTGCCTTCCACCAATCCTGACGGCGTGGATATCGTCAACAACTGGTATCAGAAGACGCTGGGCACGCCCTACGAAGGTACCGATCCGCCGGAGCTTTATCACAAATACACAGGGCACGATGACAACCGCGACTGGTACGCGTTCACACAAATCGAAACGCAATTAGTCGTCGATAAGATTCTCAACGTCTGGCATCCGCAGATCGTCCATGACATACATCAGCAGGGAGCGTTCGGTTCGCGTCTGTTTCTGCCGCCATACATGCAGCCTGTCGAGCCCAATGTTCCTAAGCAGATCGTCGAAGGCTATACCGAACTGGGAAACTACATCGCCAAAGAGATGCGAGCGTCCGGCTTCAAAGGCATTACGACCGACTCGACCTACGACGCCTGGTCACCTTCGCGCGCGTACTCTCATTATCACGGCGGCGTACGCATCCTTTCAGAAACGGCATCCTGCCGGCTGGCTACTCCAATCACAGTTAAGTTCGACCAACTGCGTCCGGGCGAAGGCTACGATCCACGCAAGGAAGCGCCGAACTTCGGGCCGGTTTGGCAGGGGGGCGAATGGCATCTGCGCGATATTACCAACCACATGACCTCCGCCGCTTTCTTTCTGTTGAAGCACGCCGCGCAGAATCGCGAGCACTGGTTGCAGAGGTTTTATGAGATTGAGAAGGAAGCTGTACGGCCAAGGAAGCCGGGCGCGCTGTTTGGTTTTGTGTTCGACGCGTCCGGGCCCGGAGGCGAGAAGTTGCGCGACATATTCGAGCACGCGGGAGTTAGCATCTCTGCGATTCAGAGCGGTTATCTAGTCAGAATGGATCAGCCGTACGCTTCCTTTGCCAAAGCGGTGCTTGAAGCCCAACACTACCCTGATCTTCGCGATCAAAAGGGAAATCCTATTCAACCCTATGACGTAACAGCACACACCTTGTCTCTGCTTTTGAGCGTCGGCGCCAAACCGGTCTATGCACCGTTCACGTTTCGACCCGCCCGTTGGGGAACGAGCGGGGCGGATTATGGCCGCTGTTCTCGAATGAGCGATCGTAATGCGCTCTACAAGTCCTTCGTCCCATCAATGGACGAGGGCTGGACCCGTTGGGTGCTGGAATCTCAACGTGACCGTCAGTGTGTCTCATACTTCTCATTGACAGACTCCGGGATTAAGACTGGCGACCTTCGGACACGTTTCGACACGATCATAATTCCCGATCAACCACGTAGCGATCAGCTACGCGATGCAATCCTCAACGGCCATCGCCCCGGCGCAATGCCGCCCGAATACACCGGCGGTCTCGGCGCACAAGGCGTGAGAGCCCTGCGCGAGTTTGTCGAACAGGGCGGGACGCTCGTCTGTCTTAATCGCGCTTCGGATTTTGCGATCGAGCAATTCAAGTTGCCGGTGCGCGATGTCGTGGATGGTCTGCCGCGTACGGACTTTTACGTGCCGGGATCGATCCTGCGCATTGAACTCGACACAACCGATCCGTTGACCAGCGGAATGCCGAAGGAATCGATCGCCTGGGCTGAGAATTCGCCGGTGTTTGAAATCAAGAGCGATCCGCTGGCGCTGTTGCGAGTGAAGATGATTGCGTCGTATCCCAAGGACAAGGATCCTCTGCTTTCCGGGTGGCTGCTCGGAGGCGCTCGCATTAAAGGTAAAGCTGCATTAGTGGAAGTAGGAATGGGCAAAGGCCGCATTATCCTCTTCGGCTTCCGACCACAATACCGCGGCCAGTCACTTGCGACCTATCCGCTTTTCTTCAACGCGATCAGCGGAAAGTAAAGGTTGCCATTTTCCTTGGATTGACGAATCCACGGAGCGCGGACATCCTGTCCGCCAGCGGGCGCAGCCCGCTCAGACTCGCGCAGGAATCTTCCCTGCAATGGCTGCGCGCTACGCGCGGGCGGACAGGATGTCCGCGCTCCACGACGCGGCCAATCGCTCGCGGCTATCCCCTGTTCTTCAATGCGATTAGCGGAAAGTAAAGGTTGCTATTTTCCTTGGATTGACGAATCCACGGAGCGCGGACATCCAGTCCGCCAGCGGGCGCGG
>JAWWPL010000365.1:0-5568 GCA_033850605.1 Blastocatellia bacterium
CGCAACTGGAATCTGAGAAGACCCTGCGACCGACACAGGCCGGGTTCCTCGATAACACGTGCTACCGGTGTCACGGCGTGATGGGCCAGCGCCAGGTCGAGACGGACAAACAGCAACCGTTCGAACACAGCATGGTCTACGCTCTTCCTGATAATCCCGACGGCAAGTACGGCGCACTGGCTCGCGACGGTGTTTCATGCGCAGTCTGTCATCGGATATCGAAAGAGGGTTTGGGAACGCAGGCTACATTTACCGGCCAGTTCAAACTTGATCCGGCGAATGTTGTTAATGGCCCCTATGATCAATTAATCACGGTGCCCATGAAAAACGCGACCGGAATTACACCGGCTTTCGGCGCTCAGATCAAAACTTCCGCGCTGTGCGGCAGTTGCCACACCGTAATCCTGCCGGTCTTTGATCAAAAAGGCCGCCCGGTCGCAGACAAGAATGGAAAACCAAAAGAGTTTCACGAGCAGATGACGTATCCTGAATGGCAGAACAGCGTCTTCCAGAACGAGCGCGCGCCGATCAATCAGGAGGCCGTGCGCACCTGCCAGGATTGCCACATGCAGAAGAAGTTCCTCGATCAGCAGCTCGTTTTTCGCTCCGCCAATATTGAAGATATTAATTATCCCTATACGGATTACCGGCTCCGGGACAAAGACATAACCGTTCGAGTGCGCGATCAATATTCCCGGCACACGATGTTGGGAATCAATCAGTTCGGACTGATGATGTTTGAGCAGTTCCCGGACATCCTGGGAATCCGAACAGCTGATTACATGTACGGCGAGGCGGTGCCGGGTCTCCTCACTGCCCAGAGTTCGGGCTACGATCTGGCGCGCAGAGAAACCGCGACCATCGAGATCGCGTCACTCACTAAATCCGAAAACTCTCTGGAGGCGATCGTCTCTGTCCAGAATCTTGCCGGACATGGTTTTCCTTCCGGCGTCGCGTTTCGTCGTGCCTTTCTCACTTTTGAAATTCTGGACACAAACGGCAGGGTGATCTGGGCTTCGGGCCGCACCAACAGCAGCGGTGCTATTGTCAGGGGCATAACTGATGACGTGCTGTCTACTGAATTCTTTTACGACGCGGCCAAACGTGTTCAGGTTTTTCAGCCACATTACGAGGTCATTTCCGATGAAGGTCAGGTGCAGATTTACGAGGAACTGATCGCCGATACCCAGGGAAAGATCACCACCAGCTTCGTGGGTTTGGATCAAGTGCTGAAAAACAATCGTCTGTTGCCGAAGGGCTGGCGAGCCGACGGACCGTTCGGCGAATTCACTCGGCCTCATGGAGACGCCGAACACGATTCGGAATACATCAACAACACAGAAGCGACCGGCGCTGATCGGATCACCTATCGCATCCCTCTCGACGAACGCACGCGCACCGCCGTGTCTGTGCGAGTAACGCTGAACTATCAGGCGATCCCGCCTTATTACCTGAAGGAACGATTCACGATCGGTAAAGGCGCCGAGACGGAAAGACTCGCCTTTCTTACCAGTCATCTCAACCTGGAAAAAACTCCGATCGATGGTTGGAAGCTGCCGATCGTTTCGGCAACACGGCGAGTGGGTGAGAAGTGATGGAGCGGGACTTCCTGTCCGCCTGAGCCCGCAGCGCGAACAGTTCTCACGATGATTCTTCTGCAGGAGCGGAGCGGGCTTCGCCCGCTGGCGGACAGGATGTCCGCGCTCCACTCTCTTCAAAGCAACGATCGAATCCATCCGCCGTCGACTTGAATTGAAGTCCCGGTGATATAGCTGGCGCGCTCGGAAACCAGGAAGGCGGCCAGCGCGGCGAATTCGCGCGGTTCGCCCAGGCGGCGCATAGGAATTTCTTTCTCCCAGCGCGCGATGAATTCCGCCGGAGTAATTCCTTCTTTCTCAGCCATCATCCGCGCCAATTCTTCCACGCGTTCGGTGCGCGTATAGCCCGGCATGATGTTGTTGACCGTAATTCCGAAAGCCGCAACTTCATTAGCGAGGGTGCGCGCGAAACCGGTCACCGCCGCGCGCAAGCTATTCGACAGGATCAGGTTATCAACGGGCTGCTTCACTGCGATCGAGGTGATATTTAAGATGCGGCCCCAGCGACGATCTTTCATTCCCGGCAAAACTTGACGGGCCAGTTCGATGGCGCTGAACAGCGTCTGTTTGGCGGCCGCTTCCCAGGCTTCGCTGGTGAAGCTTTCGAATGGACCGGCAGGCGGTCCGCCGCCGTTCGTCACCAGAATATCGATGCGTCCAAATCGTTCGCGGGCGGATTGCACCAGGCGCTCAACCTCTTCGGCGCGAGAGACGTCGCAGGATAAAGCGAGTATGCCGGCGCCAGTCGCAGCAGCGATCTCCTTTGCAGTCTGCTGAATCGTTTCGTCTTTGCGCGAACAAATCACGAGCGCCGCGCCCTCCGCCGCTAATTCTTCAGCAACGGCTCGCCCCAGGCCGCGGCTGGACGCAGCCACCAGTGCTACTTTTCCTTTTAATCCGAGATCCATTTTGGGTTATCTCCACACTTGCAAGTACACGGAGCGCGGACATCTTGTCCGCCAGCGGGCGCAGCCCGCTCCGATCTTGCAGAAAAATCACCGCGAGAATGTTCGCGCTGTGCGCTCAGGCGGACAGGATGACCGCGCTCCGAGACTACTTCTGTCTCAGATAATCATCCGTCTTGTCCAACCAGTCCTGTCGCGGTGGACTGAAGACGTCCACATCCAGAGTATCAGCCAACGCTTCTGCTTTGTGCGGAACGTGTGAAGGAATGTGCAGCACCTCGCCCGCGAGCACGTCGATGACTTCCGCTTCATCGTTGCCGATCCAGAAACGCAGGCCGCCTTCGAGTATGTAAGTGAGCTGTTCGTTCTCGTGCGAATGCCTGGGGACGATGGCGCCCTTTTTGAGATAGACGTGCGCCAGCATCATCCGATCGCCGGTAATCAATCGCCGCTCTAAGACATCCGAGAGTTGCTCTTTCGGAATATCGTTCCAACGATGATGAGTTACGCTTCTTTGATCCATTTAGTTGTCTCCACGTGCAAAAAGCCAGATCATATTTTAAGCTCGCCAAACTTACCGCATGGTCCTCGCCAAGTAAATCCGAAAACAGATCAGTGAACGGTCTTTTCTCTGCGCCCCCTCCGCGGCTTCTGCGTCTCTGCGGTGAAATTCCGCCCATACAAACCGCTCACCGCAGAGACGCAGAGGTCGCAGAGGGGGCGCAGAGTTCTTTTCTGATCGATCGATCGATCGATCTACACCCTTAACATCGCAAAGCGCTGATGCGAACTCTGAACGCGAGTAAAGCCATGCTATGATTTGCCACATCAGTGGGACCTTTAGGTAACCAAATCCGCTCCCCAGCCGTCTAAAGGATTCAGACAAGCATCGTCAAACTTTCCCGCACGTATTAATTTTCGAGGTAAGAACAAATGTTTTCAAAGAAGATTGCCGTATTTCTCTTTCCCATAGCTCTGATGTTGGCGAGTGCCGTTTGGGTTGGGGCGCAGGACGAGACTTCTCAGTCAGCAACCGCGCAGCCAATTCCTAACGCTCAGCAGCAGGAAGAGAAGCTTAAGCTCGAGGCCAAGGCAACTGTCCTGCTCGACCAAATCGTCACCGAAGCTCAGGGACTGAAGCTGCCAGAGAATCGCATTCGAGTGCAGATCGCCGCGGGCGACATGCTTTGGGACCGCAGCGCGGCGCGGGCGCGCGGGTTGCTGGTTGATGCGGGCGCAATTCTCAGCCAGATGATGATCGACGCCGATCGCACCGACCGTAACGAGATTCAGACATTGAATCAGTTGCGGCAGGATTTAGTATTAACCGCGGGACGTCATGACGCCGAGCTTGGTTATCAGCTCTTACACTCGACACAGCAGCAACCAGCGGCTGCCGTCAATGCCGCGGGTAACCGGCGCTTTGTCCCGGATCAGCAAAGTAATCTCGAACAGAACCTGCTCGCGACAATTGCGGCCAACGATCCGAAGGTCGCTTATCAAAAAGCTTCTGAGTCACTCGACAAAGGCGAGTACCCGACAGCCTTAAGTCGAGTGCTGTCACAGTTGCAGGCGAAAGATCCCGAGAGCTTCAAGAAGTTGTCCGACAAAGCGCTCAGCCGCCTGAGTTCGGACAGTATTATGGCCAGTCGCGAAGCCGCGATGTTGTCGGTGAGTTTGTTGATGCCCGGACCGAGTGCAGCCGGCGCTTCAACCGCTACCGCCACGTCTATCGATGCGACTGCCGCGAACTCTCGTGGCGCTTCAGGCCAGGTCCTGAGCGAATCTGCTTACCACGATCTCATGGACAATGCGATCACGGCCGCTCTCAGCGTTAGCTCGCTGGGCGCGGCTGGTAATAACACTCGGGGCGGCGGCGGCGCTCGTGCTTTTCGCGGCGCCCAACCTAACCAACAGAACCCGCCGGACGAAACGCAGGTGCGCCAGAACAACGCGCGTATGATGTTGATGTCTTTGCAAACCCTGCTGCCACAGATCGATCAGTACTTACCCGAACGCAGCCAGGCCGTGCGACAAAAATTGACTGAGTTGGGCGTGGGAAACAATGCCAATATCAACTTTGGAAACCAGATGCGCACCGCGATGCAACAGGGCACCAGCGACAGCCTGGTAGCCGCCGCGAGCACGGCGCCTCCGCAGATTCAATCCCGGCTTTATCAACAAGCCGCGCAGAAAGCCGTGGACGAAGGCAATTCGGATCGCGCGCTGCAAATCGCCAACGATCATCTGGATGAATCGGGAAAGAATTCGATCATGCAGGCGGTAGACTTCAAGCGCATGGCTGCCAACGCCGCGCCGGAAAAACTCAATGAGATCAAACAGAAGCTCGCCGCGCTGCCGTCGGATTCAGATCGGGTTAGGTACTTAATCGATTTGTCGACAGCGATGCAGAAAGACAATCCTAAACTCGCGTTGCGTTTCCTGGACGACGCGCGGAGCCTGGTCAGTAAGCGAGCTACGAACTATCAGGAGTTCGCGGATCAACTCAAGGTCGCGGACGCGTTTGCGTCGCAGGATCCGAAGCGAAGCTTTGAATTACTGGAATTGGGGATCGGCCAGCTCAATGAACTACTAGCTGCCGCCGCTGTCTTGAATGGTTTTGAAGTCGACATCTACAAAGAAGGCGAGTTGTCGCTCCGGGCTGATAACGATCTGGTCACGATGGTGGCTCGGTATGGTCAGGAGTTGGCGGCCCTGGCCAAAATCGATTTTGAACACGCGCGCATGACCGCCGACAGATTTCAATTGTCTGAGCCGCGGCTGAACGCCAAACTTTCGATCGTGCAAAACGTGCTGGGAGGGCAGCCCCCCAGTAATAATTTTCGCCGCGGTCAAAACAATTTTCAGTTCGTGATGAGATAGGGTCTTCTCCCTTTGGGAGGGCGTTAATATAGTCGACGCATCAGCGAAATCTTCGAAATAACGCCGAAGGCGTTCGCGAATTCCAGCCCAGGGCAACGCCCTGGGAAAGGATTGCCAAATGAAAGCCGAACTCTGAAAGAGTTTGCGAGCGGGAAACGGCATTCCCATAGCCGTGATATCTG
>JAWWPL010000183.1:0-13617 GCA_033850605.1 Blastocatellia bacterium
GAGCTTCTTCGCTCCAGAGATACTGCATAAACGCATCGATCACCGGGCGGTCGGCAGCCGAAACATTACGGTCGATGACGACCGCGGGATGCTCACTGAGAATAGTCGCTTCCGGAATGACGATCTCGGCGTCGGCTGCGGCGTTTCCTTCCTTCATCAGCAAGGCGTCCAGTTCATAAGTTATCAGGGCGTCACCGTATCCGCTTTCGAACTGGGTGCGCGCTTCACGCGCAGAGCCAGGCGTCGAGATAACGTTGCGCCAGACAGCCTGGAGCATTTGCACCGCGCGCGCATGATCAGCCCCACCCGTCTGTTTGTCGGACTTCACTAGTTCCGAACCATAGATAGCCAGGATGGACCACTGCGCCCCGCCGGAACTGACGGGATCGGGGTGAATTAACTTGATGCCGGGCTTAGCCAGGTCTGCGAAGTCATGAATGCCTTTCGGATTCCCTTTGCGTACCAGAATTACAAAAGGAGTCTTGTTGACTATCCCCTTCTGCGGCAGCGTGTGCCAATCCGAGGTTACGAATCCTTTCTCTTTAAGGCGCTGCGCGTCCCGCTCAATGGAAAGAATGGCGACCTGCGCTTTCACCCCTTGTAGGATTTGGTTGGTGACGGTTTCGGATCCGGCGAACGAGGAAGTAAAGCGTACGTCCAGACCATGCTCTCTTTTCGCTTTAGCTATAAACGCCGGATAGATCGCTTTCTCAAGCGACTCTTTCATTATCGAAAAGCCGTACAGCGTGATGTTGACCCCGCTCCCACTTTCGGACGGAGACTTTGGCAGGCAGGCGTTTACCGCAAGCAATGCCAGCATCGCCAGCGCCGCAATTGAAGTCCTGTTTTTGATGAGCCACATATTTAATCCCAACGATCATGGACAGTTTCACTCTGGGGGGCGCCAGAGGAGCCGATTCCTCAACGCTTTCCGTCCGTACAGAATCGGATAGGCAATCGGTTCTCTGACCTTGCTTGATTTACAGTGGGCACAACTTTAGGATGACTCACTGGAGATCTGCAAGAGCTTTTGGCAGATTTTTCGAGCCGGGAGGGTAATTTGTTCGGAAGATGGATGCGCGCCCGCGAAATCGCGCACACAAAACGAGACAACAATCGACTGGTGCGACCGTTTGCCTGGGGCGTGGAATTCATCCGCGATCACGCCAACGGCGCTGACCCGCGGGCCATATTTCGCGAACATACCGCGCAGGCGATGGCCCGCAGCGAGGAGTTTTATGCGCTGCCCGAGATAAAGGACTGGAAGCTGGACGGCGATCTGCTGACTTGGACGAGTGCAGTTCACACGCCTGCGGCAGAAAATAATATTGCGCGGGCGCGGCTGTTTCCCGCGCGTCGCGAGCGCAAGAGAAAGCCGCGCGCAGCTGTGTTAGTCCTGCCGCAGTGGAATGCTAAGCCTGACAGTCACGTCGAAGCCTGCCGCATCTTCAATGGGCTGGGCATGACTGCGCTACGCCTCACTTTGCCTTATCACGAAGAGCGCCGGCCTCCTGAGCTGGAACGCGCTGATTATCTGGTCGGCTCAAACATCGGCCGCACGATTGAATCGATGCGCCAGGCAGTTTTGGACACGCGCGCGGCAGTCCGTTGGCTGAAAGAGCAGGGATTTGAACGCGTCGGAATACTGGGGACCAGCATTGGCTCATGTATTGGATTTCTGGCGTTCGCACACGACCCGGCGATCAACGTCGGTGTGTTCAATCACGTGTCTGGTTATGTGGCCGACGTAGTCTGGCAGGGAATCTCGACGCAACACGTGCGGGCCGGAATCGAAACCGATCTGACCGTCGATGAGCTGCGCGAATTCTGGACACCGATTAGTCCAGTGCCTTTCATTCCACGTTTGCGCGACATGCAGCAGCGTCCGATGCGCTTTATCGCCGCTCGTTACGATCTGACTTTTCCTCTTAACCTGACTCATCAAATAATAAACGAAGTCAGGGCGCAGGGAATTGATCTGGATCTGGTATGGCTGCCGTGCGGGCACTACACCACCGCCGAGATGCCCTGGAAAGCGATCGACGCCTGGAAGATCGCGACCTTTTTCCGCAAGCACTTGTAGTGTCAGAAGCCCGACCGTGAGGGAGGGGCTCCCCGGCGAAACAGGCCCTCCCTTACGGTCGGGCTTCTGACACAATACCCGGATCGCTAATTCATGAATAGAAAAGTCAGTAGCCTTCTCGCTGAATTGGAAGAGTTGAAGAGGAGCTTCGGTAACGGCGATGCGAGAGTCTTGCGCGCCCTGAGGGTTCTTGCGAAAGCAAAATCCACAGACGCCGGCGAACTCGTCCGTTTTCACGAAACCCTGCTCTTCCTGCGCGCTTATCCCGCCAGCGCCGAAGTGCTGAAACTGGTTGAAGCAATCCTGAAAACGTTCGAGCAGCGAGTTTCCCAACTTCGCCAGGCTGACGCCGACCTTTCGCCGCTCGACGATCCGGAAGTTTCCGGCATCGCGGGCACGAGTGTCACGAGCAACTTCAGCTACGCCATAGTCTGCTGGCTGGCCGCGAAAAATCCCACTCAGCTTCAGATTGATTGGGATTGGTTTGAAGAAGAGGAGCGATTCGGCGCGACCATGCCGCGATTTCTGCCCCTGCTGGATGAAGAGGCAATGGTTGAAGCGCACGTTCCTTATCGCGATTACTTGCGCCGAGCCAAGGGTCGCGCGAATGAGGTGGTCTGGTTAATCGAACGCTTTCAGTCGCTTAAGTGCTCGGAAAAGGAAAAGGCGGAGGCCTACGACGCGCTTAAGATCCATGTGCGCTGGCAGTTCGGCCTGCGCGCTTCGCGCACCAGGATGAGATTACCCGGGAAGAGAATTTTTCTTCATGATCGGCCGCTGATTGCGCGTCGAGAGATTTCGCTCGCTAATGAACTTGAATCGCCGCCAATTCCTGTTGCAAGAATATCAGCCTCGATGGGCAAAAGGATTCTCGAGATAGCCCGCGAGACTTCGGCTGTCAGGTATCGCGAACTACACGGGTTCAGCTTTGGAGACTCGCGGCGGATGATCAGAGCGGACCTGGGCAGAGGCACCGAGGCTTTCGTAATGGGAGTGCCGGTAGAAGCCCGACTACCGTTGCGCGTGTATCACGCCGCTTTGATTTTCAAGAATGGGGTGCCGGTCGGCTATTTCGAAGGCCTGTCTCTTTTTGAACGAATGGAGAGCGGCTTTAATCTTTACTACACCTTTCGCGACGGTGAAACGGCCTGGCTCTATGCGCGTATCTTACGACTGATGCGGCAACTGCTCGGCGTCACCGTCTTCTCGATCGATCCTTATCAGGTCGGACACGAGAACGAAGAAGGGATCGAGTCAGGAGCTTTCTGGTTTTATCGCAAGTTGGGTTTTCGCCCGACGAACGCGGATTTGCAGAAGTTGGCATTGTCGGAAGAGCGTAAGATTTCGGCTGATCCGGGCCGGCGCACCTCGGCTCGGATATTGCGAAAGCTCGCCGCGGGTCACATGTTGTTTGAATTGCCGGATGCGAGCGCGGCGGTCGGGAAGTGGGATCATTTTCAAATACGCAACGTCGGACTCGCCATCCAGTCGCGCCTGGCCCGCGAGTTCAACGGCGACGCACAAGCCATGCGCCTCCACTCACTGGAGTTGGTTGAAGGTACCCTGGGCTTGCCAAAGCGGAATCTAACGGCCGCAGCGCGCTCGGCTGGTGAGAATCTCTCTCTCGTGCTCGGCATGACACGGATGGATCATTGGGACTCTGCGGCGAAACAACTAGCCGCCCGTATAGTCCAGGCAAAAGGAAGTGCAGACGAAGCGCTTTATCTCAAGCTTCTGCAAAAGCACACGGGTCTGCGCGCTGAGGTGATTAGGTTGGGATCTTGATGGGCGAACCGGGTTGGCCCCCGATCCACAACTCAGCGATAGCGGCTCTGCTGCGTGATGTGCGGAAAGCCTTCGGCTTTCCGATCGCTCGGACGCTTTTTATGAGGTTCTGCCTCTGAGACCGAGGCGTAGCCTCGGACAATTGGAAGCATTCCGGAAAGGCATAGCCTTTCCGCCCATCAGGCGGCACAGCCGAAGTATGAACTGAGAGAGCAGTTCACCTCTACACCGACTAGATCGGTGAAACGTCCAGCGCCCGGACAAAATCACGATACAGTTCGTTATAGTGTCGCAACGAAGAGTCGAGCGCTTCCGGCAATTGCTCAACATCCGAAGGGTTTACTACCAGATTAACGTTGTGCAGAAAAGCCGCGTGCAGGTCCATGGTGCGTACGCCCGAGGTCAAATAGACCAGGAACATGCGGCGCCTTTCGGACGGCCGCAACAGACGGACTTCGCGCGTGATGAACGCCACACCTTGCTCTAGCGGATCAAAGTTCGCATCGAGAACGACGACGTCCATGCGTTCTTCACGCATGCGTCCCAATCCCTGCACCATGTTCTCGGCGACAAAAACTTCATACTCCCGATCTGCCAGCGACCGCGCGATAGACTCGCGATAAGCCGGGCTGGCACAAACCAGGACTTTGCGTCGATCCCACGCCGGCCTGGTGCGGCCACGGCTGACGCCGGTGGCGCCTCCAGAATGACGCAGCGCGTCAGCCAGGAGCTTAGCGATATCGTTCAGACCTGGCGCCCCGGCTGCCCCGTCGGAACCAGAGTTTGATTCATCATTGCCAGTTCGAAAAAGCGGCGCGGTGGCCGGGCGTTCAAAGGGGCTGCGACTCAGAACCGCCGCCACGTCTGGCGACTTGAGCGCTTCGGACGTTTCCGGTTCAACCGGTGCGGCCGTCGCAGGTTGGGCGTTAACGCTGGTCTGACACTTGGGACAGCGTACAGTGAAGGGACGCGAAGGAGCCTTGGCTTCGTCAAGTTGCAAACGCGCTTCGCATTTTGGGCAGATGAGAACCATGATTGTCTTTCAGGTAAGTTAAGGTTTTCCTGTTTATTCAGTAAAGCTGAACTCGAAAGCTTCACGCGCCGATTCGCTGGGAGCCATCGTATCTGACTGACTGCGGACGAAATCTTCTCCCGAAGTCAGGCCCTTAAGCGAGAGCAGCAGGTTGTTCTGATTTGTCGCAAAGCCGATGCCATCTTCGACCGAGATGATCTTGCGTTCGATCATTTCCCTGATCACGGTGTCGAAGTTCTGCATGCCTTCGAGCTTTCCATCACTCATCGCATCGAGCAGCGACTTGCCTTCGGCTTCGCCATTTTCGATGTACTCCCGGGTGCGCGGCGTAGATCTGAGAATCTCGACGGCGGCGATGCGGCCCCGAAAGTCCGCCCGCGGAATCAAACGTTGCGACAGGATATAACGGAAAGTTTGCGCGAGCCGGGTACGAATAACCGGCTCTTCATTCTTTGGATAAAGACCGATGATGCGGTCAATCGTCTTGGACGCGTCGATAGTGTGCAGCGTCGAAAGCACCAGGTGTCCGGTCTCGGCCGCTTCGAGCGCGATTTCGGTGGTTTCATAGTCGCGCATCTCGCCGATCAGAATTACTTTGGGCGCCTGGCGCAAAGCAGCGCGCAGGGCCGAAGGAAAATCTTTTGTGTCGTGGCCGACTTCCCGCTGATTTATGGTTGAGTTTTTGTGGGTGTGCAGGTATTCGATCGGATCTTCGATGGCCACTACATGATAGTGTTTCGACTCGTTAATAATGTCGACGATTGCAGCCAGCGTCGAACTCTTGCCGGAGCCGGTGGGTCCTGTGATTAGTACCAGGCCGTTTCGTAACTCGGCAATCTCCGCCAGTTGTGAAGGCAATCCCAAAGAAGCCAGGGTCGGTATGTCCGTCGGAATAACACGCATCACGATCGAATACACACCCCGTTGCTGAAAGATATTGCAACGAAAGCGAGCGCGGGACGGAAGCGAATAGCTAAGATCCGCGGTCCCCGTCTGTACCAATCGTTCCGCTGCCTCTGAGTTTTCCTGAAGCAGCGTCATGGCAATGATTTCGGTTTGATAAGGAGTCAGCTTTTGCAGGCCCAGGGGTTGGACCGGCGTCAGCTTTCCGTTGATCTCAACCTGGGGCAGTTGTCCCACAGAAAAGTTGAGGTCGCTGATCTTGTCAGAGACCATTAGCATCCGTTCGATGACGGGTGGCAGATCGAAGAAGCTCATGCCTGGCGGCGCTCCATTCTATTTCGAGAGGTTTTCTGGTTTCCTGGGTTAACGCGAGGGACGTAGAAGATGCCGTGCATATTCACGGCAAACCCATTTTCACCGATCACGGCGATTAACGCAAGCGAAAAATACTCAACCCATGCCAACGGTGTTGGGCAAGAATGAAGTCAGAGCGAGAATTTTGCTCATATTTTCTGCAATTTTCGCCGGGTCGGCTATCAACTCGGCTATTACGGCGACGGAGTCTGCCCCTACTTTGAGTACTTCCAGAACGTTTTCAACCTTGATTCCGCCGATCGCCACCAGGGGCAGGGACCCTTTGATAGTCACTACCTCCGCGAGCGCCGCGAGGCCTGTGATCGGGTCGGGATTATGTTTGCTTCGGGTCGGAAAAATTGGGCCAAAAGCAAGATAGTCCGCCGGCAAAGCCATCGCGAGTCTTGCTTGTTCCGCATTGTGCGTCGAGAATCCAATAATCGCTTCTTTGCCTAGCAAATGCCGGGCGGCCGCAACGGGAACATCTGTCTGACCCAGGTGGACGCCATCGGCCTTGAGGGCCAGCGCAATATCGACGCGGTCATTGATGATTAATCTCGCGCCATGATCGCGTGCAATCTGTAGGGCCGCCGCAGCATGGCGATAGAATTCGCGGGGCGGAGAGATCTTGTCGCGCAGCTGGATGAGCGAGGCCCCACCTTCGATTAGGCGCGCCACCTGTTCGGCATGCGACAGCCCGGATCGCTGGGTATCGGTAATCGGATATATCTTTGGCAGATCGAGGCGCACGCGAGTGCGCTATGATTGATCACAATGTCGGAGAAGCAAAATCCCGGGCCGGACAAAGATGGTTCAGCGCAAGTGGACGACGAAGAGCCGAGCGTCCAAAACGACTCCTCGCCGAAGAACTATTATTATGACGATTCAACCGGCTATGAGATCTACCACGAGGAAAACGATGATGACGATGATGACGATGAGGAAGAGACGATTTAAGTCCATCGCTAGGAACGTTCGGTCCTGAGCCTGCCAGGCTGTAAGTCAGTTAGCGTGAGTTCGTGGATCGCTTTTTCTAC
This sequence comes from Blastocatellia bacterium, assembly GCA_033850605.1. GTDB lineage: Bacteria > Acidobacteriota > Blastocatellia > Pyrinomonadales > Pyrinomonadaceae > UBA11740. Next base: position 7,196 of record JAWWPL010000183.1, read on the forward strand.
TTATCATCGGCAACCTGGTTCATAAATCGTTTTTCAGTCAGGCTGCTGCTTCTCTACAAGCTCTTGCAGAAAATTAAGAATCAGCGGAGTGGTCACCTCCGGCCTTTCTTCCTGCGGCACATGACCGCATTGATCGATCCATTCCAACGACGAGTTCTGTATTGCTTGAACCAGGAGCTTACCTGCGCCGGGCGAGATGATTTTGTCCTGCTTGCCCCAAATGATCAGTGTCGGCACGTTAATGTCTTTGTATCGGGCGAGGAGCTTGCCGATGTTCGGCGGGATGATTCGCTTTCCAGTTTCCAGCAGCGCGTGCTTTCCTCCCGGCGCAGCAAGGGGCGCGGCGTAGGCCGCGATTTGCTCGGCCGTAATTTTCTTAGGATCGTAGTAAGCCAGCCGCAGAACGATTTTCGCCATCCACTTTGCCGGGGTCAGATAAACTGCTAATGCTCCGATAAGGGGAAAGCCGATAAGTTTCAGATAACCCGGAATGTATTGGGGATAGGCTCCGGGATCGATTAGGATTAAGGCACGCAAACGGCCCGGCTCGTGATCAATGAGCATCACCGACAGCAAGAGGGCCAGTGAGCCGCCAAACGAGTTTCCCACCAGTGTCAGATTCTTCAGATCGCGATCGAGGATAAATTTGTAAATCAGGTCTGCGTGATCCTGGGTAGAGTAACCAGAGCCGGGTGGCTTGGGCGAATTACCTGAGCCCTTTAAATCGATCAGGATCAGCTGATAGTTTTGCGACACAGGATCGACGAAGTTGCGCCAGGAAAACAGGCTGGCCCCAAAACCATGTATGCACAGCACCGGATCACCGGCACCGTAAATCTTGTGATGCAGTTCGGTGAGAGATGTGGGGTTTGAGTCGCTCATTAGGTGTTGCTTCTTTGCCTGCGCCGAGGTTGGGCGACAGCGTATATGATCGCTGCTCTACGTGACAACGCGTTTACAGCGAACACTTCAAAACACAGCCGGAAAGGAGCGTCCTCTCGTCTTTGTTCCCGCTCACAGAAGAACGATCCCCGCACCCGTCGTACGGCAGGCTGCCAGCCTGCCGCCCAAATTCACACAAACCGGCACGAACAATCTGGAGTTTCGGTTTGGTGGTGTTTCTAAGAGCTTGGCCTATACGTTGTTGAGGATCGTCAATGCCGTGCCTTCGAAAATCCGTCGTTTCTCCTCATCCGGAATTTCCAGGCTTTCAATTGACGCGACGGCGCGCTCGATTGAACCGAGCAGGTGCGGATAGTCGCTGCCGAGCACCATTCGATCCGCGCCGATCATCTCCCTGACCATCATTAGCATGTGCGGATTGAAATTCACCGTGTCGTAATAGAGACGTTTCAGATATACGCTCGGCAGTTCGTCGATCTTCGCGCGGCACTCCGGAAAATCCCGCCAGCCGTTGTCCATACGCTCCATCAAATAAGGCACCGCGCCACCCAGATGCCCGACGATCCAGCGGATGTCTGGGAACTCACGCAGCATTCCGTCAAAGCACATGCGCGCGACGGCCAGCGTCGTGTCGAACATGAAACCCACAATCGGACCAAGAACATATTCGCGAAAGGGCTCGGTGTGCGCCGGCAGCATCGGATGAAGCAGGATACAGAGTTTCATCCGATTGGCTTCGGCAAAGAAGGGACGATATTCAGGCGAGGTCAACGGCTTGCCGCCAATGTTGCTCAGGAGGATCACACCATTCAATTTCAGCTCATCGATCGCACGATGCAATTCGTTCAGGGCCGCATCAGGCGCGTCCATCGGAATTGATGCGAACCCTTTGAAACGCGCCGGGTGGCGCGCGATCAAATCGGCATATGCGTCATTAACCAAGCGCGCGATAGCGGGCTGATGTTCGGAGTCAGTAAAGAAAACATTTGGCGTTGACAGCGAGATTACTTCCACATCGATGCCCACGCGATCCATATCTTCCAGGCGCCGAGCGACGTCGGTCATCGGTGGCGTGACGCCGAAAAAACGCGCGCCGCGATACTTGATAATCGTTTGGCCCGATGGACTCTTGTCGAAAGAAAATTCTGAAGGCAGGTCGCGAATCTTATCGAAGTAGATGGGCGGGTAGTAATGAGTGTGGAGATCGAGTTTGCGTGGCACGGGCGGTAGACTAACACTTCCTCGCCGACTATCTCGAATAGAATTCGTCGGTTCGGCGTGCTATAAGATGGCCTTCCAAAACATTTCAAGAAAGTAGAGAAGGATTATGAAACTGACTTGCGCATTTGCTCGTTCTGCCCCGGTTTTGTTAGCAATCTGGATGTTCTCTGTCTTAGCGGTCGCACAAGAGAAAAAGATCACTGCGACGCAGGTTCCGGCTGCAGTCATTGCAGCCTTTAAGAACTCCTATCCGAACGCCACCATTCGCGGATATGCGCAGGAGAAGGAAGACGGCAAGATGTTTTATGAAATAGAGAGTCGCGAGGGATCTACGCACCGCGACGTTCTCTACAATCCGGACGGCACCGTCGCCGAGGTTGAAGAAAGCATTGCCGCTACCGATTTACCGGCGGACGCCCAGCAGGCAATCAAGCAGAAGTATCCCCGAGCCGTGATCGTCCTGGCTGAGAAAACCACCGCTGGCGACACCGTCGGCTATGAAGTCTCACTGAGGAATGGCAAAAGGCGAATCGGGATGGAATTCGACTCGAGCGGAAAGGTTAAGACCAAGGGTAAATAGCAGGATTTGAAAGTACCGGGTTAAGCCGGTCCTGGTAAAAGCGATCCACGAATCACCCGAACCAGAAATGATTCGCGTGATTTCGTGGATCGTTTTTGTCGAGGCGATAAAGATACCAAACAAACGAAGACGCTGCCCGCCCCCGCGGAGAGCCAACAACTCTCGCGGCTGTGGACCCTCTCAAACCGAACCCATTACACGGACCACCTGGTTACGTTGAGTATTACCCGACAACTTAATAGACTAGGAGCCGTGAGCACCCAGGACATTCAAAAGATTCTCGACAAGACGCTCGCCGGCGAGCGGATGACCCCGGGCGAATGCACGAGTTTGCTTGAGTCGTATGAAATCGCGCGCATTGGCGTGGCTGCCGATGAGATTCGCCAGCGACGACACCCTGACAACGTCGTCACTTACATAATCGATCGCAATATCAACTACACGAACGTCTGTAACGTCGTCTGCACGTTTTGCGCATTCTATCGACGGCCGGGCGCACCCGATACTTACGTGCGCACCATCGAAGAGATTTGCGCCAAGATTGACGAGACGATTGCGCTCGGCGGGACGGGCGTTTTGATGCAGGGCGGACTACATCCTGACTTTGGCGTCGAGTGGTACGAAGACCTCTTGCGCACTTTGAGTGCGAAGTATCCGGGTTTTCAATTGCACTGCTTCTCGCCGCCGGAAATTCATAATCTTCATCTGATCTCCGGGCTGGATTACGAAACGATCATGGGTCGATTGAAGGAAGCGGGCCTGTACAGTCTGCCCGGCGGCGGAGCGGAGATTCTTGACGACGAAGTGCGTAAGAAAGTAGCGACCAAATGTACGACTGACGAATGGCTGGCAGTGATGCGAGCTGTCCATAAAGTTGGTTTACGTTCATCGGCCACGATGATGTTTGGCATCGGTGATCGCATCGAGCATCGCGTACGCCACCTGCAACGCATACGCGATTTGCAGGACGAAACTGGCGGCTTTACCGCCTTTATCCCGTGGACTTTTCAAAGAGAGAACACCGCGCTTGGCCGGCGGATCAAGGATGAACCGACCGGCATGGATTATCTGAAAATGCTTGCCGTTTCCGTTTTGTTTCTCGACAACATTGAAAACTTTCAATCGTCCTGGCTGACGCAGGGTTTGCGTCTGGGCCAGGTTGCCCTGCGTTTTGGCGCCAACGACATGGGCTCGATCATGATTGAAGAGAACGTCGTCTCAGCGGCGGGCGCAAAGAATGAAGCGGATGAAAAGATGCTGCGTTACCTGATCAGCGAAGCAGGATTCATTCCTCAACAGCGGGACATTCTTTATCGACTTGTGAATCCTCGCGAGTCATCTGTCACCGGAGCCGAGAGACCTGTGGCGCTTAACTCGTCCATCCCGGTCCTGGCTGACTAGGCCGATTCGGAATTAACGCAAGCCTTTATTCCGGATTGGATCGCCCGAAGCGTGTCCACTCAGGTGCGAAACAAGACATAGCCAAGCACGAGCACAATAGGCAACAGCACCGACAGCCACACCCGATAGAACGGACAACCGGCTACTCGTCGCACTGCCTTGGCAAAGTTTAGAACCATGTAGCCGACGCACAGATACAACAAGAGAGTCAGGGCCAGCAACCTGAGTGTCCCACCCGCGGCGGCGACAATCCACAGGAATGCGAGTATTGGCAGCCAGGGGACAAAAATATAAAGGATGGAAAAAAAGATCTGCCCTCGGGTAAGATTTTTTCTTTTTTCTTCCCAGACTCGGACTCCACAGGCAAATGCGAAGAGGCCATAAACAATCGCCGCCAGGAATGCCCCGATTAGAACTTTCAAGGCCAGACTGATCACCAGCTTGGGAGTACCCTTGTCGACGAAGAGGCGCTCGCTGCCTACGACGATGCCGGTGAGAATCACCACCATGACCACCAGTCGCATGACTCTGACAAACTCATTGTCAAACTGAGCGTCGTACCTGAAAGGTGGTTCGGTTGGTTGGTTTACTAATGAACTCAGCCATTCTTTTCCAGCCAAACCCATAAAAGCGGTTGCTCCAGTGAAAACCGAAGAAAGCTTGGACGAGCCGTCGCCAGCGTCACCCTTGTCATCTTCGGCAGCAGCGACGGGATCGGCGACAGTAGCAACATTCGTCGGTTTAGCAGCCGGCGTTGCGGTCCTGTTCTCAGGTCCGTTAGACGTTGATTCGATTTGGGGGTTGTGCTCCATCTACAAACCTTATGGATTTGCGATCCACTGTGTGGAATCTGCACACTACAAGTTCGCGAAGCGCTGTGCCGCCAGGCGGCGCTTGCCGTCGTCATGGTCGTAGGAGCCACCAGGAATCATGTTGGGAATCTGATCGTAAATCAGATCGACTCTTTGAGAGGAACTATAGCCCACGAGGATCGGTCCAATTAACCCCAGGCAAATCCAAGTGCGAGTTCTGGTCGCCGGCGGTAAGAGTTCACCCAGAATCTGGCGCGCGTTGTACCAGCGGGCTATCCAATCAGGAGTGACCTGAGGCCGAGTCGAAACCTTCAGATAGAAGACGTCTCCCTCTGCCCTTTCGCCGCTCCCGGCTAAAGTGCCGCCGCTCTCGATCCACTTCACCGTGCCCACCAGTAGATCTCGCAGACCTTTGGTAGGCTCCTTTGCGGCTGCGCCGGTCATTACACGGGGCTGGCACCGAGTTGAATGAGCACTGCCAACGTACGCTTGCAGGCTGTCAGGGGGGACGTAAGCATCCAGGGCCTTCAAACTGTCGATAGCCTTCTGGATATGAGCCTTGGCTGCGTTATGCCGTTCCAGAGAGGGAGGACGTCCGGAGAGATCATCGGCCACCAACTCGTTGATAGCTGCGACGAGCTCAAGTCTGATGGTGGTAATTTTGCCAACTGAACCTCCCCGGCCTTCCAGGTCATTATTGAGATCGGTCAACAGGGTCGAGGTCTTATCGAGGTCTTCAGTGGGTTTCTGCAAATCGCGGATTTCAGCCAAAATCGTTCGTATTAATGCTGCTGCTGCTGGAGACAGCGTCAGTGAGCCACGTTGGCTTTCCAATTCAACCGACACCTGATTCAAACTGTCGGGACTGAAGGAAACCATGGTGAAGCTGGGATCCTTCAACACGATCTGCTCCCTGGCCAAATTATTCACGAAAGAGGCCGCTGCCTGGCCGACACTAGTGAAGCTTTTGAGATTCGAGGGTTGTTGCGCTGCCCGCAACTGTGGGACGAGTCTTTCTAACTTGTCGACATCCTCTCGGAGTTGATAGTAGCGGCTCTTAACTTCGCCCGACAGACAACCCACCAGGTCGAAATACGGATTCAAGATCTGTCCTCTCACTCGATCCAGAAGAATCATGTATAAGGACAAAGAGTCCGCCGGTGTAGGTAACACGCTGGCAGGCTCCGCATCAGTCGGGTCTGCAAGGGAGGCCCTGAGGTTTGGGGAAAGCGCGAGGGTTACTCCACTAAAAAGACCGGCGGACATGAAGTTGCGTCGGCCTAACCCGGTGTCGTGCTTGTCTTGATCGTTCTGGACTCTTGATTGTGACATTGCTTCACCTCTCGTGAGCTAATTGAAGTTATGTGTGAAGGACAGCCCCCGACTTACTTTCTTAAAAAGAGACTAGCGAACGAACGTTTGCCGCGGAGTAGGGAGCCTGTAACTCAAGCATCATTGAGCTATGCTACTTACAACAAACCCTGCGGAATGTAAAGAAGAATGGT
>JAWWPL010000416.1:0-5609 GCA_033850605.1 Blastocatellia bacterium
ATCAGCGACGTTTCCATGCCTTCACGGCTGATGGTCAAAACTGTGAAAAGAAAGACTCCCAGCCATGCGGCCCAGCCAGAGCGGCGGATAGAGACTTCACCCAGCCGCTCTTCCATTTTCTGTTTCAGTTTCGGTCCGGTGCGCCACATGTAAATCACCAGCGACGCGACCATCGCGATCGCGATTGATCCCAGAATGGCTTCGCGCAACGCTTCATTGCCGAGAAATCCAGCGAAGGTCTGGCCGAGATGCTGTTCGATCCACTCGCCATTGCCGGCCTGCATCTGAAAGAGCAGGTAACCGAGACAGCCGCTGACACTGAGCGCCACCCCAATAGCCCAGTAGACGGCTGGAGCAAGTTGGCGCTGCCCGGATTTGCGCAAGTAAGAAAAAATGACGGCCACGAGCAGGAACGACTCGAACCCCTCGCGTAGAATAATGATGAAAGACTGAAGCATAATCAGGATTTGGATCGTACCGAAAGAAAATTCGAAGCTGCCTTAACGGCTCGATCGGCAGTATGCCTCAAATTGAAAATGATTGTCAATATCGGGTATGGTTTGGGGGCTTTGCCCCAAAAGTCGATTGGTGCAGTAACGAGTTTCGTGTTTAGTTCGTGTGACTTCGTGGATCGTTCCTTTGGTCCAGGAAATGGAAGACGATCCACGAAGTCACACGAACCAACACGAACCAAAATAGATCCGACTCGAGATAGTTGTGACTTTTGAGGCAAAGCCGGTAGAGGGAGTAATGTGTTGCTCTACCAGTTGGTTCGGGCTTCTGACTATGATGATTTACTCAGAGGGTCGATCGAAGATTGAGTTGACTACGTAAAACGCGATCATGCCGCCGCCGATGACTGCGCACGTAGCCACGGTCCGCCACAGCACATCCGTCCCAGCAAAATTCCAGATGGCGAGCAGGCAGGCAACGACCGCCACCAGGATGCATGCGCTCGTAGTCCAAAAAGAAATCTTTGTGACTATGCGCGGATTAAGGAAGCCTCTTCTCAATTTCTTCTGCCCGTTCTCAACGACCAGGATCCGCGTTATTGGCCGGTAATCGGGCTAATTAACAAATCCGCTCGAACCAGCCCGAACTGAGTAACAGCCGAGATCCGCAAGGGCAGGTGACGCGCGTCGTCGCCAAGCCAAATACGTAGCTGCAGTTTATCACTAAGAGGATCGTCGGTTGTCAGAGTCAGCATGATCGCATCGATCTTTTGGCCGCCCAGTTCAATTGTTTCCCGGCGCTGTGATTTTACCAGCAATGTGCGCGGTTGGCTGGTTGCCATGATCGATATGGCATTCTGTTTTGGCGGCCAGAGATCAAAAGTGCGAATGGAATAAAAAGCCGAGATCAGATCGTGTGTGCCAACGGGGATCTCGATGCGCTCTTTCGTATCGGACACCGCCGCTCCGCGGTTCTGATCCAGACTATAAGCGCGATTGTAACGGTACCTGCCTTCCGACAAATGCAATTCAGTGCGAAATGGAAGCAGTGTGGTCGGATCTATGTACGAAGTGATTTGATCGGTGACCGGGAACACGCGTCCCCCGGCCCCGGTGGTCTGCGCACTGACAGAAACAAGCAAACCGTCTCGATTAAAATACTGTCCGCGGGACTTCAAAGCGAAGGTAATCGTGCCGACAGATTGCTGCGGTGTGTTAGAGAGATAGACCTGATAAGTAAGTTGTTCGCCGATTCTGAAGGGAACGTCCTTCAAAGGTAGTTGCGCAGTAATTCCGAGCGGCGGCGTCTGCAGTCCTCGCGGCGTGGGATTCGATCTAACCGGAGGATCGTTCACTCCTTTCTTAGGGGGCTGAGTGGGGCCGCTCTTCAGGCCACCTTCGGGAATAGTCAACTCTGAAGCCGCCAATTCGGCGCGAATCTCTCCGGCTTTCGTCTTGACGGTAATCAGCACCGGGACATGTCTTTCGTCGTCGCTGAAATAGACGCGCACGTCATAGTCAAGCGATTTAACACTCAGCCGCGTCACAATCGTATTGAAAGAGCCGACGTTTGTCTTGAGCCGCTCTCGTCCAATAACTTTCACCTCAGCGTTGTACTGGTCGCCGTCATGAACCACGGTCAGGAAAAACAAAGAACTATCGGCGAGCGGCAGAGCACGTACGCGATAGATCGCTGAGAGCAGATCGTACGTGCCGGGAAACTCTCCCAGTCTTACTTTGGGCGGAATCGCGTCGGTCCCGGCCGGTTGATTGTAATCGCGCTCAGCTTCAGAGGTGCGACCTGCTTCGCGCACCACCTGCTGAGCCCGAAAAGGCAAGCCCGTCTGAGGGTCGACATAAGTAGTGTAGTCGTTATTGATCGAAAGGAGCGCCACGTTTACGACACCGACTGTCTCGACATGTGCGCGCAGCTGAATTCCGTCCCGATTGAAGAACGTGCCGCGGCCAGCCACAAATAGTTCGAGGTGTGCAGCGCTGACAAAATGCGAAAAATCTACGTTGTAGCTGAGGTGTTCGCCGGCTCGATAAGCGGCTTCGTTAAAGGGCGCCTGGGTCACTTCGCTCTTTTGCTGGGCTGCGATTGTGCAGGTGAGTGAAACCAGCAGGGCCATCAATTGCGCAAGTTTTAGTGAGAAGTTCAGCGTTGCGTGCACCTTCGAATGATAATGGTAAGTCGTTACGTGGCGCAACATGCCCCTAATTCTAGTAGGTGCCCTAATTTGGTGATGAGGTCAGTACCGAAAGAGGTAGCGACCGGGTAACAATAATTCGCGAGCTTGATTTTGCTAAAAGTGAGACCCGGTCGCTACCGCTCTCGGTACTGACTCCATGACACTCGGTCGGAAATTAGCCGCAGAGGTCGCAAAGGCGGCGCAAAGAAAACGAAATCAGAACACTACCTTCCAACTGCACGCGTCCTCCCCCCTTTGGTTCCAATGATCTCAGAGGGCGGCTTCGATCTCTGCCACAACTGTTCGGGCCGCGGCAACCGGATCGTCAGCTTTCAAGATCGGACGTCCCACAACCAGGTAATCAGCGCCGGCGCCAATCGCCTCGGCCGCAGTAAGCGTGCGCTTCTGATCATCAGTCGCGTGGTTACCAGAGCGAATGCCCGGTGTAACGATCAAGAAGTCCGGGCTGTTAATTGTTTCGCGAATGACTTGTATCTCGCGGGGCGACGCGACGACTCCGTCTAGTCCGCAATCCGCCGCCGTGCGCGCCAGCCTGGCAACCATCGCGCGCGGTTCGTCGTTAATCCCAATCTTTTCCAGGCTCGTCTGATCCATGCTGGTCAAGAGCGTAACGGCGATGACCTTTGGCTTTGCAAGTCCTTCCCGATTAGCGCTTTCGGCCACGGCGTCTGCGGTGCGCTGCAGCATTTCTGCGCCGCCCGATGCATGCACGTTGAAGATCGAAACGCCCAAACGGGTCGCTTCAACTCCAGCCGCGGCTACCGTGTTAGGAATATCGTGAAACTTCAGGTCGAGAAACACGCGGCCACCTTTGGCGATAATCTGTCTGACAACGTCGGGTCCGACGGCCGTAAATAGTTGCGAGCCGATTTTGAACATGCCAACAACGTCGCGCAGCGCGTCGAATAGATCGAGGGCTTGGTCTGCGCTGTCGACATCAAGGGCTACGATCAGTTTGTCTTGTGCATTGTTGTTCATAGTTAGAATTTAATCGCAAGTCGAACCGAGCGCGATGAGGTCAGTACCACCCGCGTGAGCGGGTGGAGCAGTGAGGCCTCTTGGATCCACCCGCTGCCGCGGGTGGTACTGACTTCTTCGCGTTAGACCCATGTGATACGTTCTCCCTTCATAAACCAGCCCGACACCCGACTGCTTCATCAAGCGTACCAATGTCCTCGCGCTTCATAATCTCCGCGAGCCCATCATTAATTCGTCTGGCCACGCTGGGCCCTTCATAAATAAAACCAGTGTACAACTGGATCAGGCTTGCGCCCGCGCAAATTTTCTCCCAGGCGTCCGCGGCATCGAAAACTCCGCCCACACCGATGATAGGCAACTCGCCGCGGGTTAGTCGATAGATCAACGAAATTATTTCATTCGATCGACTGCGCAACGGCGCACCGCTCAGTCCGCCGTCTCCATAGGCATCGACCTCAGCCCGCGCTGTTTTCAAACCGGCGCGGCTGATGGTCGTGTTGGTCGCAATCAGTCCGGCAATCTTCAAACTGGTAGCGACAGCAACGATTGATTCAACTTCAGAGTCAGATAGGTCGGGCGCGATTTTCAGCAACAGGGGTTTGGTTTCGCAAGAATGCACCAACGCGAGTTTATCATTTCGGTCCTGCAGACTCTTGAGCAGTTCACTCAGCACCTCCGGCCGTTGTAGCTCACGCAGATGAGGTGTGTTCGGCGAACTCACATTAATCGCAATGTAGTCCGCTATCTCGTAGACCGACTCAAAGCTCTTGAGGTAATCGGGAATCGCATTCTCGATCGGCACACTTCGCGACTTGCCGATGTTCACCCCCAGCAAGCAATCGGGCCGGTACCGGCGAATGTGTTCCGCTAATTGGGCCGCGCCGCGGTTATTAAAACCCGCGCGATTAATCAGCGCGCGATCTTGCGGCAGACGGAAGAGGCGTGGACGTGGATTGCCGGGTTGTGGCTCGCTGGTGACCGAGCCCACTTCAATAAATCCGAAACCAAGCGCGGCCAAAGCCTGCGCGGCTGTTCCGTTCTTATCAAAGCCCGCGGCCAAGCCCACTGGATTGCGAAACTCCAGTCCGAAACGTTTCAACTTGCCAAAGGGTTCGCGTTGGAATCGCCGGATCGCATAGCGACGCGCCGCTGCTGTGCCCAATGCGAACGACAGTGAACCGAGTGCAAACTCATGCACTGACTCTGGCGGCAGACGGAACAGAATCGGACGTACTATTGAGCGATAAATTGACAAATTATGATTGACGAGCCGGATTAGGAGTGTATCTTGTCAACTGTTTACTTGTCACTCTGTTCTTCGACCGGTTAGTGCCCTAATTTCCGTCGGGTGTCATGAGGTCAGCACCGGGAGCGGTAGCGACCGGATCAAACACTCGACATGACTGATGACGGCAAGGCCTCAACGATCTATACAAGTTTCCGTTTCGATCGAACCACTTAGTTGTGTGGCGAATCCCGTCGGTACGGCCTTGCCCAAAAGTCCAACCAGGATGCACGAGGCCACTCAATGCTGGGAACGCGGACGTCTCGTCCGCATTCGTCCGATTAACGTTATTCCCGATATCAAAGACCACCAGCGTTTTTCGCGCTTCGCGCTCAGTGCGGACGGGACGTCCGCGTTCCCAGCAACCGCTCAAATTAATGCTTCCGAACTGAACTTGAGTCACCTTCGTATATCCTCTTTCAGCATCTCGAGATATTGAGGCACAGAATGAATTGTCCTAAATGTGGCTTGCAGTCACAGCCAGATCAAAAGTTTTGCCGCGTCTGTGGTGCCAGCTTACAGATGACTACACAGCCGCTCGCTGAACTTGAGAGGAGGCCGGCACTCAGCGTCAGTGATGAAAAGCAACGAGTGAATAGATTGACGCTTTTGGGATTCATTATGATGTTTATTGGCGTCGTCGTTGGCATCATAGGCAAGAAGCTGATACATGAAGAAATC
>JAWWPL010000444.1:0-9318 GCA_033850605.1 Blastocatellia bacterium
TTCGCTTCGTTTATTGCCACGTCGAGCACTTCGCGGGCATGAGTTTGCGTGTCGCTGCGGCTCAAGAGTGCCCTTGCGATCTCGGTGTGAAGATAGGCTCGTTGCTCCTGTCCTTCAACCTGAGAACTGATCTTCTCGGCCTCCTCAAATTTCCTTTCTTTGACGGCAGTCGTGACCCGGCGAAAGTAGATCCACTCCAATAAGGGCAAGCGCACATCTGAATTGCTAATCTTATCAATCGCCTGAATTACACTCGCCAGGCTCTGTTTATCGGATGCGGCGCTCAAAACTGTGGTGGCAATGAGGTCCTCACGATCATTTACATTAGGTAGCTTCTGGGCCGACTCTATCTGTTCGTCAAAGGATTGCTCGGTAGTGGTGGAAACGTCGCGGCCGAGTTGTGATAACTGCTTCTGGGTGTCCACCGAGAGCGACGCCAGGAGGCTCTCGCGAGCCTGCGAAACCGGCGCCGACAGATCCGGTAGAGACGCTCTCACCTGAGGATCAATTCGCATCAAACTTTGCAAGAGATGGGCTACGCCAGGCGTGGACTTCCCGTAAACATTTCGATAGTTGTCTCCCTCATCTAATGGCGACTCCAGTGCTTGTTGCGCGCGCCGGAGCATGACCTCGACCAACCGTCGTTGCAGAGATTGACTAGTCACGAAGTTGGACGGAACCGGGTAAGAGGCGAATATTGGCGTGTCCATCGACTCGGGAAGGGCGAACGGATATGCCGGCAAGTACAAAAACTCTCGCATCGGCTTGTCGCCGTAAACCGCGAGCGCCTGACCGTAAAATTGATCGGATCCTTGCTGATTAACTTCAGCGAGGCGATATAGAAAGCGAGTTAGCCCAGAACCAGCTGGATAATTCAGACTAGCCCTCGCAAGATCAAGGGCTGCGTTGATATCGATAGAGATCAATTGACTTGCGGAATCAAGCAACCTTTCCGCTGTTAAGGCGTCTTTAAACAAATCTCTCGCTGATGAAGCCTCGTCATCGTGAGTATCTTCTTTCAGCATTTGCCGAGTTAACTCTTTCGCCCAGACGGAATCGCGTTTGGCAACTGCACGAATGACGACGTATCGCTGATCGGCAGTTTGCATTCGAAGAATGATTGCTCGAGGGGCTTTCTGCTCGTTCTCTCTTTCACTCCGTCTAGCTAATTCAAAGGCTTCAGTAAACACTGCGCGCGCCTTCTCCTGCTGCACGGACCAGAGCAGGTCCGCTGCGCGAATAAGAACAGCTATGCGACGCGTCGAGTCATCAATTGTTTTCGTTACGCCAATCTGTTGTCGGATACTGTCTATCGCGTTGCTTCGACTACAGAATGGCAAGGCTTCGCTTTCAACAGGCTTCGATTGGGCCAGGAGTCGATCGCTGGCTGTAAGGGCGCACAGCGCGGGCAAGACCACGCACCGGAGGATGAGAGTAATCGCAAGTTGCCGATTGCGGGCCTCGGGGCAATTGCCGATCTCTTTCATGAATTTGACCGGCGAATAAGACTCAGTCAACGTTCTAAATAACATGATGCCGTAACGCCCTGAGGGTAACCAATGTTCCCAAACTAAACATGGGATTTGAATTGACGAGGAACCAAACGATTAAGTGACCGAGCTGACCAGGGCTGTGCCGTGCGGATTTCGTAGCGACCGAGTCTGGTGCCGGGAGCGATGGTCATAGCTGTATCAGCTCAGACATCAGTTCAGACAGGAAAGCCAGGACGGAATCAGGACGCGCACATTCTATATACGTTTGTTTACGTGCGCCAGATTTGAGACAAGCGATGTGTGACGACTCACCTGGGAAGCGGACGCCGGCGCGCCCGCAGGTACACCCGAACGTCATCGTTGCGCGGATTCACAATATAGTCTGAGACACGTGCGTCGGCCAAAGTCGCGATCGTCGCAGGAGAAGCCAGCGTGGTGAGGTACCGTTAGTGATGACTAACCCGCCAACGTCTGCAGCTTTGCCTGGGCTTTGCCGAGAAGTCTCAAATCATCCAGTCCGATTTGGTTATCATTTTTGAGTTGAGAAAAAATGTTCACGGCTTTTTGATATTGATCGCGGGCTTCCGGCTGTCCCCCGGCGTGCTCGGCGTATAGATCGCCCCAATCGAGGGAGAGTCGTGCCAGTTCGCTCTGCACACTTGCTTGACGCTGCGGCTCTATTGCCACAACTTTCTTCCAAAGGTTTTCGGCTTCACGATAATTGGCAAGTGCCGCGCTCGTTCGCTCGAAGACGGCGTACACTTTTCCGCTGGCACGAAGAAAGCCAGCGTCACGGATGGCGATGGTGGCTGCTGTTTCACCAAACAGTCCATCCATCCTTTTGTTGGCAGCCACCGCGTCGCGCAGCATCTGGCTCGCATCACTGGCGTGTCCGGTGCGGTACAAGTTTTCCGCCAGGCGCAATCTAAAAGTAACCTCAGCCCCGAATGATGTCTGATCGGGATTTTGGGCATTGCCTTCTTTGAATACCCGGAGGCATTCTCGAAAGTAATCCACCGCCGATTGATAATCCCCTTGCTGATCCCGCAGATCGGCAAGGCCGTGATTGGCGGCAGCCAGGCGCGCCCAGGCGAGCCGGTAGTCCGGGTGTTCAGACTTCAAAGCGTCAGCCTCGGCCAAAGCCTTACGATAGTACGCTTCGGCCGCTTTCAGATCCTTAAATTCTTCGATATAGGTTGAACCTAATTTCGTGTACACCAGGGACAACGCATCGCGTTGACTGACCGTCGGCGGAGTCTTTTCCAGCAATTGAACTTGTCGTTCCCAGGCGCGTACGGCGAGGCGGCTATAATTCAAGGCTTCGTCCGGGCGTTCGTATAAATACAGAAGGTACTTGAGCGTGTTATGTGCCTGCCCCAATTCGGCATACGCATCCGGGTCGTCAGGCGCAGCGGCGGTCACTTCCTCGAGCAGTCGCGCGCGCTCCTGGTTAAGCTTCAATTTTTCGGCCGGATCCTTTTCGCAAAAGAAGTCGTACTCCACCAGGTTCATCGCGAGCAGTTTCTTGGCCTCCAGATCCTTCGGCGCGTCGGCCACCAGACGGCGCGAGATTTCAAGTCCGCGTGAGATGTTGGCGCGAATTTCATCAGGATTGCGGTTGTTGTATCCAAGGTGCTTGCCCAGCAGCACATAGGCTTCTGACAATTGTTTCAGTACCGCCGGGTCGTTGGTCTCCTGCGCCAGACCGTCGAGATACTCAATTGAAACTTTTGAAAGTTTTTCCGTGGCCTTCGCTGAGCCGGGCAGGGCGACCACATCATTCTTCAAATCCTTCAGCAAGGTGTTTGTCAACCGACGCACTTCGTTAGAACGTCGCTCGGCCCGGGCCCATTGCTGTCGGGCAACGACGGCTTGCCAGACCGCAACGGAGAGTCCGACGAGAATCGCCAGCAACGCCACGGTCGCAAACACGGTCGCCGTGCGATTGCGCTCGATGAATTTCGAGGTGCGATAGGAAAACGTGGCCGGACGCGCGGCGACCGGAAGTCCGTCGAGGTGCCTCCGCACGTCTTCCGCAAACTGCAGCACCGAATTGTAGCGGCGCTCCGGCTCTTTGCGCAGCGCCATCAACACAATGTTATCCAAATCGCCGGCGAGCTTGCGTTGCAGACGCGCAGGTTTCTCGGAACGCATTTCGGCCACCGTGTCGGCCGACAGAATGCGTCTGGTGGCGCCCTCCGGCAACGCGATTTCTTCCCGTGTCAATGCGGCCGTCGAGGGCGCCGGTGGTTGTCGCTCCGAAATGACTTGCAGCATCTCCCCGGCCGAACCAAGTTTGAAACGAAACGGGCGATGCCCACAAAGCAATTCGTAAAGCAATACTCCTAGTGAGTAGACATCGCTGGCCGTGGTGATCTTGTCACCGCGAATCTGTTCAGGTGATGCGTACTCGGGCGTCAACAAGTTTGCTCCGGTCGCCGTCTGCTCCATCGTCACGCCGAACCAGTCAGGAGAGAGCAGTTTGGCGATTCCAAAGTCGAGCAGTTTCGGCTCGCCGTCGGACGCAATCAGAATATTTGAAGGCTTAATGTCGCGATGGACCACGAGATTCTGGTGCGCGTAGGCGACGGCCGCGCACACTTTGCGAAAGAGCACGAGACGGTCGTCAATGGTCAGCCGCTTGTGATCACAAAACGCCGTAATGGTTTCGCCTTCAACATACTCCAAGGCGATAAACGGCAAGCCATCAGTGGTGCCACCATCAAGCAGACGGGCGATGTTCCGATGATTGAGCGAAGCCAGCACATCGCGTTCTTGCACGAAACGGCGGACGGTCGCCTCGGTGTCCATTCCGCGCTTGATAATCTTAAGCGCGACTTGTTGATGAAAACCCTCGCGCGTCGCCAGATAAACAGCGCCCATGCCGCCGCGCCCGATCTCACGCACCACCCGATAAGGTCCAATTACCGTTCCTGGAGGAATTTCGTTCGCAATCAGGACCTGCGCGCCGGCCGCGAAGACATCGGACTTGAGAAAACCCCGGCTGTCAGCCTCACGAGCAGCAGCCACGATCGCTTCCGCCTCGCGCCGCAATTGCTCGTCGCCACCGCAGGCTTGTCGCAAGATCTCACTTTGCCTGCCCGGTTCAGTCTCGCGCACGGCCGCGAAAACTTCGTTTAGTCGTTGCCACCGGTCGGCGTTCATAGTTTCCTGCGCTTCGCTCATAGCTCGTGAGTCGTCGGCCGCTCAGTCAGCGCATTATAAAGCCAGCCTCGCGCAAACGCCCATTCGCGTTCCACCGTGGCGGTTGAGGTCTTGGTAACCTCGGCGATTTCAGCGATCGTTAAGCCGCCAAAGAATTTAAGCTCGACTACATCGCTCTTGAGTTTGTCGAGCTTCTCCAGGCGGCCCAACACTTCGTCAAGGGCGATGAGATCGACGACATCGTTGTCGAAAAGCACGGCCACTTCATCGAGCGTAATCTTCTCAGCTCCGCCGCCGCGTTTCTGGGCCCGCTTTGATTCGGCGTGGTTGACCAGAATGCGGCGCATCATGTTAGCCGCCAGACCAAAAAATTGCGCGCGGTTGCGCCAGTCAACGCGCTGCTGGTTGATTAGTCGCAAATACGCTTCGTGCACCAATCCGGTGGGTTGCAACGTATGATCCGGGCGTTCCTGTCGCAGATAACTCCGGGCGATGACGCGGAGTTCGTCGTAGACAAGCGGCAACAGCGCATCCAGCGCCTCGCGGTTGCCCTGGCCGTACGATATCAACATTTGCGTTACGTCGCCCATTCCCCTGGCTCGGCCTTCCTTGCGATCCATTATTACTTCGGTTCAGTGAAAAGCGAAAAAAATCTTTCCCGGCGTGATGGAGTTTACCGCGTTTTCCGGCGTAAACAAGTAGGAGCAGGAAACAGCCTGAGCCGATAGTGATAGCGATCCGGCGGGCAACTGCCACGTTAGCTCGGCGAAGGAAGATTCGTAAGAAAGAAGAGACAATCCATGCTTAACCACCTTTCAAAGAAAGCCAGTTGCTTTGTGTTTCTGCCGGTAGTGCTGATGCTTGCGGCCAGCCCGGTACTCGCGCAGAACGCGCAGCCTGAAAATAATGTAGAGCAGCCGGCCGTACAAGTGATTTCGACAGTGACGGCGTCGGCGACCGCGGAGCGCGTCCGCTTCACTTCACCGAACACGGTAGTGCAGTTACGCCTCGAGGTTTACGACGAGGCTGGCCAGAAGCTGCTTGATACCGAGCAGCGCGGTGGCAACGTGCTTGACTGGCATTTGCAGGGAGGCGCTGGCGAACGTGTCGCCGACGGAGTGTACCTGTGCGTGTTGACCATTAAAAATTTGGCCGGGCGGCTGAATCAAAAGCTGGGCCTGGTTACAGTCAGTGCCCAATCAACCGTGGTGCGCTCGGCCGCGGTCTCCGAACTGAATCTGAGACAAGCGCAAACCGTGGGACCGATCGCGAGCGGAGAAGCAGGATTGACGGTGATGGCCTCAGAGGACGCCCCAGTAACCGTGCTGGCGAATAACGGTAATGAAGCTCAGCTCGCGCGGACACGCGGCGCGCTGACATTTCGCATCGGCAACTTCTTCAGTGGCATCGACACCGAGCAGATGCGTCTGACCGAAGCGGGCAATCTGGGGATTGGCACTTCAGAACCGAAATCAAAGCTGGATGTAGCCGGCGCGATTCGCGCCGAGCGCTTCCTCGTGGTTAAGCCAAGCAAGCCGGCCGACAGCAGCGCGCAGGCAGGCGACTCGGCCCAAACTCCAGACAGCGCAGGCGTTCAGCCCCTGATCGCGGGCACCGGCACGGCGAACCACATTGCCAAGTGGACGCCGGATGGCTCCACGCTCGGTGATTCCGGCATCACAGAAACCGCCGGCGGCTTAGTGGGCATTGGCACCACTTCGCCAGACTCGAAGTTGGTGGTGTCGTTAAACACCGCAACTTTACCCGCCGCCGTTAGTATCGCCCGCTTTGCGGCTGCCGACGGGGTACAGACTGCCGTATTCGCGGATGCCTTTGGCACCAATCCACTCTTTAACGTGCGGAGGGCAAATGGAACCGCGGCGAGCCCATCGGCTGTGCAGGCCAACCAGCTACTGGGCGTCATCGGAGCTTCCGGCTATGGAGCTTCGGCGTATGTGGGCACACGCGCGCGGGTTGGATTCTTCGCTTCGGAAAACTGGACCAATACCGCCAACGGGACCTATCTCACTTTCAATACCGCCGCCAACGGCACGGCTACCGCCGGAGGAACGGAACGCATGCGGATTGATAATGCCGGCAACGTCGGCATCGGGATAACTCTGCCTCTCTATCCCCTCAGCGTCGTGGGCACTACAGGCTCAGGCCAGGACCAAGGTGTTGCGGAGTTCAGTAGCGCCGGAACCGTGAACGATACGGGTGTGAGACTCAAAAACACTGCCACAAATGGCCGCACCTGGACGCTATTCTCTTCGGGAGGCAGCTCAGGCATTGGCGCGGGCAATTTCAATATCTATGATGCCACGCTCGGAACCTCCAGGCTCACTATCGACCCATCCGGCCAGGTCGGCATCGGGGGCGGTCTGAATGTCGACGCAGCCGACCTCGGCAACGGCGGAATCAATCCCGGAATTGCCTTCGGTTGTTGTGGGAGCGGTGAGGGTATTAGCTCCAAACGCACGGCAGGCGGTAACCAATATGGCCTCGACTTGTTCACGGGCTTCGCCAGCCGCCTTAGCATTAACAGTTCGGGAGATGTAAATATTCCTGGAAATCTCATGGCGCACAACATGCCAGGGATCCGTTACTCGCAGTCCGACGGCGGGCCTGGAACTCCCTACATCTTCAACGCTACGCCGGATTCAATCACGATCAATGTCCCCGCTACTGGTTTTGTGTTGGTTACGGCCTCGCTTAACACGGAGGGGCATTTTACCGCATCCGAGGACTTCAAGTTGTTTCAAGGCAGCACGGAATTGGTAAGGACAACGAGCAAAAGCTTAAATTCCGAACATGCCATTTTCTGGGTAATCCCTGTGTCAGCGGGTTCGCTTTCATTGCACACTATATTGTTTCGCGACTCGAGCTTGGATGGCCAAGGACACTTAGGAGGTGATTACTTTGCCCACACCCTGACTGCGGTTTACGTCCCGGTACAGTACTGACAGCCCTTCGCCGGAGCAGATCGTTCAAGTCACCGTGGCCATCGCCTTCTCGTAGAAGCCCAAGATTGCGAAGCGCGACTAGTCAATCCGCAGTTTCCGCAGATGTAACGACACGAAGCAACCAACCTGTACATGTCGTATCATAGTCCGGCAATGGCTAACCATACCAAATCTGCCGCGATCTCTATTCGCTAAGGGGTAGTTTGAGTCGTTGTCATTTCGGCGATGGCTCCACGCCTTTTCGTTTACGCTCCTCCCCAGATTGGCAGTGCGGTTCGACCCCGAGCGTCCACGGCGGTGGGTCACTAGCGGGAAAAGATTCCGCCAGCGAGTCATCGATTTCGGTTTCGCTCATCGGGTCGCAGGAACCGGGTTTCTCTTTGGAGTTATCTTTTTGGTTCATAGCTATATTTCCTTTGCGTCAACAAATAGCACATGGTCCGCGCTGTGTAACGCAAGCCGTTAGCTGACGACTCGCGGTCGCAAAATCCGCCGAGCGGAGTGAAGATGCGGAAGGCCTCGCAAGCTAACAGCTCGCGTTACCCGGAGCCGTTACATTGGTGCCCTACGCCCCCGTCGGTGCTGTGTCGCGCGCTTGGGAGGTTGCTTCCGGAAGCTCAGTCAGCTTCTCGAAGAGTAGGAGCGTCTTCCCGCCTTCCGCATCTTCGAAGCCTAAGCCGTCTTCGAAACCGGTGCCCCCAATCAGCGGTGCTATTCTCTGCACATTGCTGATCATGTGGTCCACCCGTCTTTCATCCGCAGGGCTCTCTCCGCCCAGAATGATCTCAACGCTTCCGGCCGCGGAACCCTTGCTCTCTAAACTAACGCCGACCAGGGGCAAGTACTCTTCCTCCTGTTGGTCGCCCAGTTCGCTGACGACCTCAAGCCTGGTAGCCCGCAACTGATTGCGTTTGCTGAATTCGTCAAGAAAGCTCTTCCACTGATCCTGTTCTATGAAACCTGACATGTCCTGCTCCCTTCGTTATGCTCATTCCTCAGAAATGTAGAACTGCGCCGATGCTTCCCACTTCTTTAAGTCTGGCCGCAGCTGGACCACGAACCTGCTCGACCTTCCCCTCAAGATCAAACACCCGCTCGGCAGCCAACTGGATCAAATCGTTCACAGCACGCACGGCATGACTGCGATACGGACAAGGCTCGTCGCTTGCTGTCAGCGCCGTTCCGGCTTCATTCCTAGCCTTTCTGCTCGGCCTGTGGCACTAATTCGCCCAGCGTTGCGCGTACCTGCTGTTCTTTTCCATTGCGCTTGATGGTTAGCGTAACTTCTGTTCCCGGCGCAGTTCCCGCTACCAAGTTACGAAACGTGTTGGGATCGTTGACGGCTGTGCCATTCAAGGCGGTGATCACGTCACCTTTTCGCAGACCCGCTCGCTCGGCAGCACTGCTCGGCTGCACCTGAAAAACGGCTACTCCGGGTCCTACATCGATCCCCAACTTGGAAGCTTCGTCCGAAGGTATTTTCAGCACGGTGACTCCGAGTTGGCCGCGACGCACTTTTCCATTACGGATTAACTGGTCCATGACCGTGCGCGCCATGTTTGAGGGAACAGCAAATCCGATCCCGATGCTGCCTCCTGAAGGCGACAATATTTGCGAGTTGATCCCGATCAGTTCGCTGGCGGTGCTAACCAGTGCGCCGCCGGAATTACCCTGGTTGATCGCGGCATCGGTTTGCA
>JAWWPL010000451.1:0-4849 GCA_033850605.1 Blastocatellia bacterium
CTATGAAGTGCATCCTCCCCACGCCAATTGGCATGCGCCGCTAATAGAAGATTTTGTTGAGGCAGTCTTGACTGATCGTGAGCCCAGGGTCGGCGGTGGAACCGGCCGGGCAGTGGCGCTGATCGAAGAAGAGATTTACGGCATGTCCGATAAGCTTTTTAACCCAGCAACTCGTAAACTTCCGGTTCCGACGAAGCCAACTCACTGACATCTTTTCGCGGCGATACGCTACCTGGATTGACTACGACGGAAGCAATCTCATTAATCTCCTGCAGCATCGCGCGCAGCCTCTGGTTTTCCATTCCGAGTTGGTGCTTTGCCTTCATCATCTCGTAGTGTTCAAGGGCGCGGCTGACGGTGAGGCGCAGGTCATCATTGTTCCAGGGCTTGGTCAGATAGCGATAAACCAATCCTGAGTTGAGGGCCGCTATTATCGCACCCACATCCGTGTAACCAGTGAGCAGGATCTTAACCATGTGCGGCCGGATATCGACGGTTTTCGTCATCAGCTCGATTCCGGTCATCTCAGGCATTCGTTGATCTGAAATCATCAGCGCGACGTCGTTCTGTTCAAGCAGCGCGAGCGCCTCTGCGCCTGAGGGCGCAGTCACCACCCGATAATCCGCTCGGAACAATCTTTCGAGCACCCTGAGGTTTGCGGGCTCGTCGTCAACAATCATGATTTTATAAGTCATCCCTGTCTCCTCGTATTTGATCTTCAGTTTGATACAGCAACTGCACATCTGCATCGATAGGTAAAGAAATAACAAACGTCGTCCCCCGGCCAGGTGCGCTCTTCACTTCAATTGTTCCACCGTGTCGCTCAACGATCCCGTGAGAGATGGAAAGACCGAGCCCGGTACCTTCTCCAACCGGTTTCGTGGTGAAGAATGGATCGAATATCTTGCTTAGCTCGTCAGCAGAAATCCCCGCACCGGTGTCGCTGATCGAAACTATTACGGTTCGGTCTTTACAGCGCGTCGAGACTCGCACTTCGCCTTCAGCAGACTCAACGGCCTGGGCGGCATTGACCAACAGATTCATCCAGACCTGGTTAAGTTGAGCGGCGTAGCAGTTGACCTGCGGAATCTCCCCGTAGTCACGGACCAGACGGAGCCGGCCCGACTTGTAATAAACCGAGAGCAGCCTGATGGTTGCTTCAATCCCTTCATTAAGATCAACTCTGGTAACTGCTGCGTCATCCAGACGCGAAAACAAGCGCAGATTCTGCACGACATCGCGAATGCGCTCGGCGCCTAGATAGCAATCGGACAAAATTGACCCTAACTCGGCGACCAGATTCTCGTAATCGATTGCTTCCTTAATAGATCTAATTCGTTCAGCGGCTTCAGCAGGGAGCCCTAACTGATCATAGTCGGCCAGACAGCTCTTTAGCCGCTCGATGTATACCTTGAGCAAATCAATGTTGCTGTAGATAAAGCCCGCCGGATTGTTCAACTCATGCGCCACGCCGGCTGCCATCTGGCCCAGGGAAGCCATTTTCTCGGTCTGGAAGATTTGCGTCTGCAGCCGCTCCATCTCTCTCTTTTGCCGCGCCAGCTCAGCATTGCGATGTTCGAGATTTTGCTTATCTCGTCGCGCATTGCGTAACAACATCCGTCTCTCCAAAGCACGCTCAACCGAGATTGTCAGCACATCGAGATCGCACGGCTTGATGAGATAATCAGAGGCGCCAAGCCGGATTGCATCCATTACTCTCTGACTGCGGGCGATGCCGGAAACGATTATTACCGCGGTGTCTTTATAGTACTCAGTAATCTTGCGGAGCAGTTCGATTCCGCTCAGCCCCGGCATTTGCATGTCGGTAAGCACGAGCGCAAAGGGCTCGAGCGCGAGAATCTCCAAAGCCTCTTGCGCATTGGCCGCGGTAGCGCAGGAATAGGTCTCGCTCAAATAAGCGGCAAAGAAATTCAGTACCGACTCTTCGTCATCCACGATGAGGATGCGACGGTCATGACTTTCAGCGTATTCAGGATTGAGTGTTGGTGGGTGAGCCATGCCGGCGATGACGGGCTCAAGCCGATTCGCTGGGTCAATACCTTCGGGTTGTGCGATGTTCATGTGGATTTTTGCGAACCTAAAGCTTGGGAGTGTGCGCGGATCATTTTGCCAGCCGGTCACCTACGACTGAGAAAACCGTGGTGGGGTCGATACGTAAGCTGGCGCGCGCCGCGACGGGAGGCAAGCCCGTGTTGCCACGATAAAATTCGATGTGCGAATGCTTGTAAGATGCTGATGAGCCGCCCGGGCCGCCGAGCATTCCGATCCGGACCCGGTTGCCTTCATCGGTAAGCTGAAAATCAGTCACATGAAAAACAGCCAGCGTAACGTCGGTCAGATTTCCCAGCCGCGGATAATAAAAAATTACCGCCGCATCAGTCGGCGAGGGCTCGTTGCTGTGTTGAGTAAAGCCCGGCGGAATATAAAGAGGAGAGTCTCCGGTCCCGTCCGGACTTCCATAGAGGTGCATTGCATACGAGAGGTGTCCGCGTCGTTCGATTCCATCATCACCGACGATGTCTCCTCGATAAAACGGATATGCCGCGGCCAGTCCCGCTGGTTCGAAACCGTTGGCGCCGGCGACGGCGTTGGGTCCGCCAAAAATGGCGGCCAGGGCTTTGTCTGAAGCGGCCATCGCGGCCGTGTATTGCCGCACAATAGCGTTACTGGGCAGGGCCTTTGTGAAGAGCGATACAAAGGCATGCGAGTATTTCAGTTCTGAATTGACGGCGCTCTCCGGTTGTTCACCGACCATCCAGGTTTTTGTCAATCCTTCTGAGTTCGCCATCCACGTCTGAGTCAGTGACTTGATCCCATTGCTGGCATAGTTAAAGGTGATGGTGCGGCCCGCTGAATCTACCACTCCGTGCAGCAGCAAGCCGTTCGCCGTGTAGAGAAGATTCAATGACCCTCCGTTGGGGTCCTTAATGCTTGCACATCTGAATTCACCGTCAGGATAGCGAACAAAAAGATATCTGGTGCCGTCGCCGGTCCGTACAACTTTCAGGCTGTCGTTATCGATCAGACGGATGTTCGCATCGTCGGCTGATGTGTATGTGTTCTTGATCTCGCTGAGCGAGAATTCGATAAAGTGAACTCCCTGGCTTTCGCTCGAGAGTGACGGCAGAAGATAACGGGCGTGCTCTTCGTCATAATTCAGCGCCTGGAAAATCGGAAAATTCGATTGGGCCAAAGGATAACTTAGTAGTCGATCAAGGCCGGCAGACAGCCCATTATTTGGAAGCCCGAGTAGCGGCAATCCCTTATCAGCGATGTTCCACGTAAAGCCGTGACCGGCGGCATCGATGGTTCCAGCGTTCCCGGGTTTGACAGCTACGAACTTGAGACGATTGCGGCCGCTGTCTGATTTACCCCTGAGAGTGGCGCCTGCGCATGTGCTCACGACGCAGAGCAATAGACAAACGAGTCGAAACCCCTGGGGAAGTACTGTTTGATGGGTACGCATGTAAGATACTCCGTGTAAATCTGGCGTGCTTCCGGCCAAAGCGATTTGCGTCGATGGCGGTTTTCCTGGCCGAGTCGAGGACCCGAACCCGAAGGACTGCTGATCGGCGCCCGCCTTACGTTTAGGAAATGTGAGTTGCGGCAGCGTTTCGGCTACTGTCGAGGTGATGACGGAGCGGGAAATCTTTGGATCGGGGCTGCTCCCTGGATGGCTATCACCTTTCAATTGGGTATCGCCACGAAAACCTCACTGCGCAGCTTTACCTCGAGCAGGAACAGTGCAAGCTTTGTGCCGCCAATTGTGTTCTTCACCGATTCCAGTCGCTGGTGATTTTGATATCAATTCCGTGGCATAAACCGTGCTGAGAATCTAGCTGAGTGAGAGGTCTGCGTTGAAGACATCGCCTGATCGTGGTGTCTCTCCCCGGCCAATCGACCTGCTTGTTCCATTTCGCCCTCCCGATTCGAATCGACGACGACTCGAACGAATTTTTTCCACGGCGCAATACATCGGGCTTTGCGGGCAACAATTCAATTGATAAAGGGCTCACCCCACTGAGGCGAGAACAAATGCACAACATCAAACACACCAACGACCGAGAATTCGAGCGGGCCGATGAGGTGACTTACGCGCATAACCTGAGCGGCGAGCTTACGTTTCTAAGCGAGGAAGGCGAGCGCATCTCCGGCTATAGCCATGAAGAAGCATGCCAAATGAACATCGCCGAGCTTCTGAATCCGCAGGTCGGCGCGAACGTTTGTGAACAGACAATCCGCGATATAACTAAACGCGTCGGCGCCGTCTACGAGATTGATCTTATTAAAAAAGATGGCCGGAGTGTCCCAGTCGAGGTGAGCGCGCGAGTTGTCTTGCGCAACGGAAGACCACTGGAGGTCCAGGGAATTGCGGTGCCATCCGTGATTCGAGCAGAGTTGCCAATCCATCAGAGGGCAAAGTCTGAACGAAGCGCTTTTCTTCAGCAGTTCGCCCACGAATCAGATTTCACCGTCGCATCGTTTTGAAGTTTGGAGTACCGCCTTCAGGCGGAAGAGCTAGAACGTTGGAGCCCTCCGCGTGAAGGCGGAACTCCGAACCGAAGGTATTGTTTTGAGTGGTGTGCCCTGAGGCTTTGCCTCAAAAGTCAAATTGCAGTTATTTGGCGACGGGAATTTTCAGTGATGTCCCAAAGGGACTACGGCCTCCAGCCCAGGGTTGCCGCTTCGGCTACCCTGGGAAACTAGTAAGAAAAGAAATTTCAACCGCAACGCGGTTGCGTCATTCTCTCCAAGAGGAATGCATCAGGCAGACGCAACCGCGTTGCGGTTGAGGACCAGATTGCTTTCCGTTACCTAGGGTAGCCGA
>JAWWPL010000478.1:0-8096 GCA_033850605.1 Blastocatellia bacterium
CACCCGGATAAAGGGTCGATTATTCCAGAGTCGTTCCAGGCGTACCTGACAAGCGATTCAATCGGATACATGGAAAACGCTCACCCCAAACTACCCGCTGACGCAGGCAAGGCGCTGCGCAAAGGAATGGTGGGCGCCGGCAAGCGTTACACCTCACCGTCCAACTTTTTCACCGAAGTCGCGAAGCTGACGAACAAGAAATACACGGAGGGCGACTATCGAAAGAATTTTATTAAGGCGCTATTGGCGGGAAACTCTCTGTGGTATCCGCTACGTTATCCGGGTGAGTATCACGACCCAGCAACCGACGCGCCGGAAAAAATCAACACCTCGATTTTTCACTACCACTACCCAACCGCGGAAGACATGGAGCAGGTTCTTGCGTTGCGAACGTTTCGCGACTTTGGTGGTGGCAGTTTCTATGACGACTCGTTCGGCTTTCTCGATCAGAACCCGCATAACACCATGCACATCTGGACCGGCGGCCAGAATCCCGATTTTAAGCCGCCGGCTTCGAACAGTGCGCAGGCAGACCTTTCCTCGGCTGCCGCCACCAACCGCAACCGCGGCGTGCAGGTGACGGGCCGGCGACCGCACACGCTGGAGGACCTCGTCTCCGAGCCGGAGTTCGGCGACATGCTAAGCAACCTGACGGCCTCTTATGATCCGATCTTCTGGCCAATTCATGCCAACATCGATCGAACGTGGCATGAATGGCAGCAGCGTAACCCGCACTCACTGCCGCATGATCTGGGTGCGGTGCTCACACCCTGGAGTTATACGATCGCCGATACGCTCAACATGGCGCGGTTTGGTTATGAATACGTCAAGTGCGCCTTCGTTATTCCGGTAGGATTGGGGACGCCGGTAGGCCGCTTTATTTCGAGTTCGATCAGCATCCCTGAGACGGTGCGTAAGTCTTTTGAGCGGACAGAGGTTCGCTTGCATCGCGTGCCGCAGTTGCCGCGTTCCTGCTTCATCCGAGTCTTTCTGAATCTGCCTGAGGCAAACGGCTCGACTTCGATCGAGGATCCACACTATGCGGGTTACCTGGCAATTTTCGGCCATGCGGACTGCATCGGTGGACCAGGCCATTGCGATCTGCCGCCCAGCCAGCCTCGTCATTATGACCAGCGGCCACGCCACCACAACACGCCGCGCAATCATCGCGTCAACGTGACCAAAACGGCGAAGCGCCTCATCGACGAAGGTGCGACCTCATTGCAGATTACCCTGGTCGTGATAGGCGCGGACTACTGCGAAGACAACGAGCTGCTGCGGCTCGACGGTGTTTCACTGGACTTTCTGGATTAAGGAGCTGGAACAAGATTATGCCTACGACTTATCGCATCCACCCCGGCGTTGGCATCGCCAGACTCGGCAACAGTCCCCAGGCCTTCTGCATAACACCGGAGCAGCCGGCCGCGTTGCCCATTGATTGCGACGCGCGAGGTAATCCGTTGGTCTCGCCCGACGGCATGACCGAGCAGACCATTACGGCTTTCAAGGACGAAGAGGGACGAATGAAAAGGCAAGCCGCGCGCTTTCAGATTTGGGCCTATGACGATGAGAGTCCCAATGGCCGGCCGCTGAAGCTTGGCGATCCCATCGAAGGCGGTGGCAATGCGGGAACGCTAATCGATATCCAATGGCGCGTGTACCTGGCGAATAAGAAGTCGGTCTGGTACGACTTCCTTCAGCTTCAGGGCGAACATGGATACGATCCGAATCACCCGCGGCGCAACGCTGCCATCGCCGATGAAAACGCGCGGCAGCGCCTGATCATAGATCCCGGGCCGCGCACAGTTGACCATCAAACGAACCGAACTGCGCATTTCACCAGCGATAGCGATGCCTATGCCACGACTTTTCCGCCGCCACTGAAACCCAACTCAATCGATACACTGGGCGACCTGTTGACCGATGACACTGGCCGGCTGCTCGTCCTGGGAGGCCACGGCAACTCGGGCTCCTACCTGTTTGATGATCAATTCGGCCAGCCTCGGATCGATGATTACGCAAACAATGACGGGTGGTTTGACGACACTTCTGACGGTCCCGTGATGGCCCGTTTGGTCATGTTCTCTCCTTTGGTGCAGAGGGTTCGCTACGTCGATGTTGAGCATCCTGCCTGGGTCGTATGCGCCTATCCAGCCTACGTTCCGGAGATTTTGGACGTGGTCACAATGGACGATGTAATCGAAGACATGGCCATTCGCCAATTTGCCGAGCGGACCGATCTTTACGGCACTTCGGGCACGTTCAGCGATCCGCAACGCATCGCGCCTACGGACGAGCCGGCGTTGATTCATTGGCGGGCGGGTCGTCTGCGTTGGAATCCGGATTATCGGCCCTGGTTCTATCGCGACATCTGGAACATTCTTTACCGGCCCGATCAATACAACTATCTTTGCGACACGCTCGGTCAATCTAACTATCCGCACAATCAGTCAACGCGCGGCTCTTTCGATTACGAGAAGCTTTCTTTGCCGCCCGTGATCGACAAAGAGGCCTTAGCGGAATGCGAAAAGAAGTGCGTCGAAGCCCATCATTCGGGAGATCTCTTCGTCGAAGAACTCAAGGCCGAACTAATCCCACTCGAGACAAGCGTCGCCGGCGCGACAACTGCGACAGCAACCGCCCAGCCGCGTCTGCTGACTGAAAAGCGGACCGGCAAGTTGCGCGATGTGGTGGCCAGGTTCGCTCGAAATACAATCGGGAAGAGCGCCGATAAAGAGACGGACAATTATCTTCAACAGTGGCAGTCTGCTTCGGAATCAGCGGCCGAGGCGAAAGAGAAACTCAAACGAGACGTCGATCAGATCATCGGCGCTGATTCGTCGTATCCCGAAGACGTCGCGAACTTGTTCTCTCGGCGCGTCCACGACCATCTACAAAAATATCTTTCCGGCCAACTGTTGCGAGAATGCCGTCGCAAATGCATCAAGGCCAATACCTACGATCCATACGGCCCGATGCGTCGGTATCTCTTCGACTTGCTGCGCGCGCCGGGCGAAGAGAACCAGTTTATGATCAGCGGCAGACCGGATAGCCGGGTTCATGGCCTGCCGCGGATGCCGCTGTTGTGCGGAGACAATCCCATCACGAACGTCCTGCCGTCGAAGTTTTTCCGTCTTACGGATTTTCAATATTACGTGCTGCGCCAGTGGGCGCAGGGTCTTTTCTATAACGAGAAACTTGAAGGCTGGGCCAACCCTGATCCTTTGCATCCATATGCGGCCTGGGTAAATCGCACAGGACGCGATCTGGATCGAGGCGTGATCACTAACATCCTGGGAGGATCGTTTTGTCCGGGCGCCGAAATTGGATGGGTGATGCGCAATCCTTCCATTTGGGTCGAACCGTACCGCATTAAAGCTGATCGTGCTTTCTCAGATTTCGGCGAGACTGCGGCGCAGGCAAGTGCAGCCGGCTCGGTGCCGGACAGCAATTACGCGTTCTATGCCGGCGATGATCTTAGCCAGACAAACGATTTCATGACTGGCCTGCAGCCCGGCGACTTTACCAAGTACATGTCGGTTCCCTGGCAAGCCGACTTCAATGAATGCTCGACACAGCCAGTCGACGTTACCTATGAAAGATTCAATCAGATTTACCCCGACAGCGACAATGACAAGTTGCTGAAACGCGAACAGAGAGTTTGGGAGACGCTGTGGTGGCCGGCCCACAGGCCGATGCAGACTTTCGAACAGGTCGTAGCCGCCGACGGCAGCCAATCGATTAACTGGCTCGACTGGACACCCGGCGTGCCGCAAACCAATGCCGGCGATCTCAAGATGGTGACTGAGTGGTGGCGCCTGAGTGTCGTTCGCAGTAACCCGGCAGGTGATATTCAACCAAGCACCTTGGGAATCGACTCCAATAATCCACCCTTCATCAGCGTAGAGCGAACCAAACGAAGCGACTGAGAAAGAGGAGAAATAATGAGCGACAATCCGTTTGTTGGCACCTGGACTTATCGAAGTTTTCTCAACGACCCTGATTTAGCGGCCGATGCTAACGTGAACAATTTGTTGTTTGGTGATGGCACGATCGAGATCACTGCGCCGTTTTCCGACACTCTGGGCGGAACCATCGGTGGGAGCCTCGGTCCTGGCGCGGGCAATTGGTTACTCAATCTGCGGGGATCGATCGGTTACGGCTCTCCCGGGCAGGTTCGATTCCAGGGCGTCGGTGTGGTGAATGGAGAAGAATGGATTTATGACTATATCGGCTGGCTCGTGCCGGTATGGCCCAACAGCAGTGACTTGCTGCAGCGCGCAGCGATTGTCGGTTCCGTTGTCCGCACCATTCCGCATTCGGGAAGCGACGGCACGGTTCATCCGGCGGGCGTCGTCGCTTCGTTCTACGCAGTGCGAGTTGGGTAAAGCCGCGAGATGATTCCCTCGACCTTTGACGTTGCGATCGCCGGCGGCGGGCCCGGCGGCTCCGCGACGGCTATTTCGCTCCTTCACCGGGCGCCATCGCTCTCAGTAGTCTTGATCGAAGCAACGCGATATGACAGTTATCGCGTGGGCGAAACTCTGCCGCCGCCCGCCCGCGCAATTCTCGAACACCTGCGGGTGTGGGACACCTTCAAGAGTCAGGGCCATGACGAAGCACACGGCACCAGTGCGGCCTGGGGTGGTCCTGACCCCCATGACAATGACTTCTTTTACCTGCCGGCTAACATCGGTTGGCACCTTAATCGCGCGGCGTTCGACGCCATGCTCGCGAACGAAGCGCAGCGCCGGGGAGCCACGCTGATTCCCGACACGCGCGTTCGCGACGCGCAACGCACTGGCAAAGGATGGCGGCTTCAGCTCTCTAATGAAAACCCGATAACAGCTCGCTTTGTTGTGGACGCGACCGGCAGCGCTGGTTTGGCTCGGCGCTCTGGCGCGCGTTTTGTCGACGAGGACTGCCTTGTTGGCATTGCCGGATTGTTCGACTCTTGTAATGGCGATCCCCGGACTCTGGTCGAAGCCTTCGAGCAGGGTTGGTGGTACACCGCCGGACTGCCAGAGAGCCGCCGCATTGTCGTCTGTATGAGCGATGCCGATGTTGCTCGCCGGATGCGATTGCATGAGGTGAAGGAATGGCGGCGACTGCTTATGACTATGCCCAACGTAGGGGCGACAGTTGGGAAAGCCGAAGTTGCGGAGGCGGTCATCATTCGCTCCGCCTCATCACGCCGGCTCGAGCCGGTAACGGGCGACGGTTGGCTGGCCGCGGGCGACTCAGCTTCACGGTTCGATCCGCTCTCTTCTCAGGGCATTGTCAAAGCGTTGCGGTCAGGAATTTTTGCATCGTACGCGATTAGTGATCTGCTGGAGCGAGGTGACCACGATGGCTTGAAGAGATATAGCCGTTACGTGTGCGAGGAATTCAAAAGCTACAGCGAGATTCGCCAGAAGTATTACCGGGAAGAGAAGCGCTGGCCCGCGAGCGAGTTCTGGCTACGGCGGCAGGGCACAATCGACGACCGGGGCATTAGCCCGACCGTAAGGGAGGGCTCCGCTGCTCGATGTCAGAAATCGAGCCCTCCCTCACGGTCGGGCTAGTGCCCCGGTTTATCAGCGCGTCGTGGGCACGATCGCCTGCTGCGGATAAAAGATTGGCTGCTGTGGATCACGATGCCAATCATATTCAGCCTGTTTCGCGGCGGCTTCGGCCACTGCGCGTCCCGCCAGCCGATCAACCAAATGAAATCCCATGTCGGTACCGGCGGACACTCCGGCGGACGTCACGTACCGTCCAGCATCCACCCAACGCGAAACGTTGTCCCACAATACGCGAGGCCCGAACTGCGTAACCCACGCGAAGGCGTCGTGATTGGTAGCCGCTGGTTTGCCATCGAGGACGCCGGCATAAGCTAATACCGCCGCTCCCGTGCAGACTGAGGTCGTGATCTTGACTCGCTTATCCATGGCTTTCACCCAGTGAACCAGAGCCTTTATGGCTTTGGGTTTGGTCTGATCAAGCAAGGGACCAGTATTGCCACCGGGAATCATGAAGAGATCGAAAGATTGCTTCAGCGCATCATCACGAAACATATCCGGTGCTACGCGAGGACCGTTTTCGCTCTTAACCGGCGCCGGAACTGCGGATGATTTTCCCTTCGGACGTTCTTCGTTCGAGATGAACAAAATTTCGAACGGATAGGGTGGCGGACTCTGGTAATCCGTGCCGATGAAGCGTGAGATAGCGAACGCCTCAGTAAAGCCCCAGACGTCGATCGGCTCGAATCCTTCGTAGACGAGTATTCCGATTCGCATAGTCGACGGAAAATCAGTTTTGGATGTCATGGGTGTCTCCCATCGAGTAATTGATGCTGCTTTTATGACTCGAGAAGCGTGGTTTGACTAATGAAAGCCTCAGGCCCACTTCGTGTGATTTCGTGGATCGATTCTTTGGTTGATTGTCGAAACTGATCCACGAAACCACACGAACCGCCGCGTCGGCGCATCAAGTTTCACGCTGAAATTCAATTGCCAAGCGGTAGTCAGCCTCATAAACGTGATGGGTGGCACTGGATTAAAAATTGAACTTCACTGCTAGCTGAATCATTCGAGGATTATGGCTGGTCCCAACGATGCGCCCGAAATCACCCGCATTGCCGATAATTTGTCCGGTCGTGGCACTGATGGATGTTGTAGGGACCGCGCTCAGGTTGCTAACGGGATTGTCAAAGTTGACGTGATTCAACAGATTGAAGAACTCGGCGCGCAGTTCAAGCGTTTTCGACTCGCGAAGCCTGAACCGCTTTACCAGCGAGAAGTCGACGTTAGTTTGGTTCGGTCCGCGGAGAATATTGCGGCTAACGTTCCCAAAATCCGTTCCAGTCGCGCCCGCTGTCGCGGCGCCGTTCGAACTGGGAATCACCCGGCCGGTCAGGACGGTTGGCCGAGCAAACGCGATCGGGTTGAAATAATATCCCGCGGGAACGTTGCTTGTGGCAGTGCTCAAGGTGGCGCCCGGAGCCCAGCTTGGACGAACCAGCGCGTTATTCCCACCAGTCAAGCCATAGAACGAGCCGGCGCCCCCGTCCAGGATGTCGATCGGCAGTCCCGACATCGCACTAATAATTCCGGCGACCTGCCAGTCGCAGAAGAAGAAACGCCCTAAGGTCGAATCTTTAGCAAACGACGGGCGGCCCGCGTCCCACAAATAGCTCAAGACAAATCTGTGCGTGCGGTCGAAGTCGGAAACGCCGCGGTTTGCGCGATTATCCAGCTGATTGCCGGCTACGGAAATCGTGTCGCGAACATCTCCCGTGCTGGCGCTGCCACCAGACGCATTGTCGATAGACTTCGCAAAAGTGTAAGAGGCGAGAAATTGCAATCCATGTGAAAGACGCCGGGTCAGACTAGCCTGTGCTGAGTTGTAGGTTGACTGAGCCGTCGATTGAATCTGAAGGAAGCCTCCCGTTTCAACACCCTGGTACGGCGCGCGCAGCGCGACATTCGCGGCGTCGGGCCTGTTAGTCGTGATCACTTGTCCGGTCACGGCGTTGATGATTGGATTTTGCGGACTGGCCAGTCGTGACTGATTGATGGCCAGGTCGCGGATCAAATTAACGCCGCGCGATCCGACGTAAGCTAGTTCGGCCAGCAGATTGCCGCGCAGTTCATACTGAACACTCGCGTTGTACTGCTGTACATAGGCCGTTCGCATATTGCGATCAAAAATCTGGCCGGCGAGCGCCACGCCCTTCACGATCGCAGGAAACTGATCCTGAGACGGCAAAGGGAAGAATGGATCGGTGAAGGGAATGGACACGCCCGTAGAGCTGCGTCGAACCGTATACATCGGCGGGGCATTGATAGAAGTTGCGACGAAACTGTTCGACGGTCGCGAGTAGTACAGCCCATATCCGCCGCGCAAAACGAGACGTGCAGAGGCGAGCGGCGAGTAGGCAAATCCAATCCTCGGCGCGAAATTATTTGGATCGACGCTATTGAGAACGCGCTTACCCACGTTCGGAACATCGGGCAAATCGAATTGAGGTATGACATTTCCCGCTTGCACGAAGCCCGCGACCGGAGGCCCGACAGGCAAGCCGGTGCTGTCAACTTCCATTCTCGGCTTGTAAA
>JAWWPL010000496.1:0-4968 GCA_033850605.1 Blastocatellia bacterium
TAAAACGTCAGGGCCACGCCGCCCGCTCCGTAACCCGAGCCGGCATAACTCACAATCCGGCTGGCGTTCAACTGCCTGGTGGACTCAGCGATCTCATCGCCGGTGCTTTGATCGGTGGCGATTAGGCCGGCGGTTGCCAAACCAAGCGGCGCCAGCCAACGCGCATCGCGACCGTGCAAATGAAACGGCGAAGTCCAGATCGCTTTCTGATCACTCAAAATATTCTTGATGAACTGCCTCTCCAGCGTAGGTGTCGCCGATGGTTGCGGCGCCGGCGAAGGACTCGGCTGAGGTGTCTGCGCCTGAGCGCCGAACGCTCCCAAAAAAAGTATTGCGGACAGGACCACGGCGAAGTGGCAAGGCGATATTCTGTTACTTCTCATGTTTGTACTCCCTGTTTGGTTTGCGGGTATGAAGGCTCGCGCCTGAACAAAGTATAGACAGTAGGGGTCACTACCAATGAAAGCACCAGGGCCACAGCCAGTCCGCTGATGACGGCAATAGCCAGAGGCTGCAGAAGTTCTGAACCTGCACCGATGGCCAGCGCCAGCGGCAGCATTCCCAGCATGGCCGCCAGCGAGGTCATCAGCACGGGGCGAAAACGACGGCGACCGGATCGCAGCAAGGCTTCGCGCACAGTGTCCCCAGCGGACAGGTGGTCCTCAACGGCATCGAGCATCAGGATGCCGTTCTTTGCCACGATGCCGACGATCATGATCATCCCCATCAGCGACACTACATTGAGCGTCGTCCGGGTGATGAAAAGACCCAGCAGCACACCACCGAGAGCCAGCACCGCGCCGGTGACTATCGCGATTGGATGCGCGAAGGAACGAAACTCGATTAGGAGAGTTAGAAAAACCAGCACGATAGCCAGGCCGAGTGAAATCACAAGTTCACGGAAGCTGGATTGTTGCTCCTGATACAGACCACCGTATTCTATCGTCATGCCTGGCGGAAGTTTGACTTCCTTGCTAAGCAGATTCTTGATCTCGGCAATCGCCGTCCCGAGGTCCTTGCCTTCCAGCCGTCCAGTAACTGAAACCATCTGGCGCAAATTCTCGCGTCCGATCTCGGTCTGCCCTTTGTCATAAGCCACATCCGCAACCTGGTCGAGACGGAACAAGGAGCCGGACGAGGAACGGACCTGCAACGCCCGCACTTTATCGAGCGAGGTGCGTACGTCAGGAGGAAATATCACGCGCACCGTGATTAAGCGCCCTTGCTGCAGAATTGATGAAGCCGCGTCGCCGGACATCGCGGTTGTCACGGTGTTGGCGATATCGATAGCCGTCACACCCAGATGCGCGGCCCTGAGCGGATCAACGTTGAAGGTAACGGCCGGCCCGCTTACGACTACGCCATTCTTGGTATCGACTACACCTTGAATCTTTTTGATCGCCGCTTCGACCTCATCGCCCTTTTGCTGCAGAGCATTAGCATCTTCACTGAAGAGTTTGATCTCGATCGGTTCCGGGTTGCCTTGGAGGTCGCCAATTACGTCGGGAACGATGCCGACGAACTCAATCTCGAGAGCAGGCTCGGACGTTGCGATCTGCTTCCGTAGATCGGCAATCACCTCGTCGGTCGGGCGCGCGTGCCCGGGTTTCAGTTTGACGGCATAATCACCCCGGTTAGGTTCGGTTACGAATAGGCCCATTTCGAGTCCGGTGCGTCGCGAATAACTTTCAATTTCGGGCGTCTTCACCAGCAACTCTTCTACCTGCCGCAGCATGTGATCGGTTTCCGTGAGTGATCCGCCCGGCGGCGCCCAATAATCGAGCACAAACGCGCTCTCATCAAATTCGGGAAGGAACTCAGATCCTAACGATTGGTAAAGCAAATACGAGCCGGCTAGGACCAGGGCCACAATAATGAGAACGGCCCAGCGATTATCAAGCGCATGGCCCAGCACCCATTCATAGCGTTGGACAATGGCGCCCAAAATACGGCCGTGCGCTGCTGCTTCATCTTCTTCTTTGCGCTCGTTGGCCAGCGCTTCGTGATCACGCCTCTGGTCCGGGTCATCCTTCCAACCCGCGCGTCGTTTAGCTCGAACGAATCGTTCAGCAAGCACGGGAGTAAACGACAGCGCCAACACCAGTGAAGTGAGTAGCGCCACTGCCATCGTCAGGGCCAGCGAACGAAAGAAGCTGCCCGTGACGCCGGTGAGCAAAGTAAGCGGCAAAAATACCACTACCGGCGTAATCGTCGAGCCAATAATCGGAATTGTGATTTCCGATACCGCCTGCTGCACAGCTTCACGGCGCGACTGCCCACGCGACATGTGCGTATAGATATTCTCGACGACTACGATCGCATCATCAATCACCAGTCCAATGGCCGCCGCCACGCCGCCCAGAGTCATCAGAT
Source organism: Blastocatellia bacterium (assembly GCA_033850605.1). Classification (GTDB taxonomy): domain Bacteria; phylum Acidobacteriota; class Blastocatellia; order Pyrinomonadales; family Pyrinomonadaceae; genus UBA11740. Next base: position 2,374 of record JAWWPL010000496.1, read on the forward strand.
CAAAACTCAACCCGGCGAGCCACATGGCCAGAAACGTCGCCAGCACCGTCACTGGAATCACCAGCACGGCAACGAAAGTAGTTCCCCAGTTCCGCAGAAAGGCGAACAGAATCACCACGGAAAGAAGGAGCCCAATCAAAATCGAGTCGCGGACTGAGCTCATTGCGTCGCGCACCAACAGCGATTGATCGTAATAGGGAGCGATCGCGATGTCTTTGGGAATCTGCGCACGCATCGCGGCCAACTCTGCTTTCACCTCGTCTGCTACCGCGACCGTGTTCGCATCAGGCTGGCGGTTAATATTCAGCAGCACCGCCGGCTTGCCGGGGTAGGCGGTGACCAGGGTGTACTCCGGTTCAACTCCAGCGCCGACAGTCGCGACATCAGCCAAAGTAACGGGCGCGTTGTTGACTGTTGCCACCACAATTCCGTTTAGGTCGTCGGGCTTCACAGCCTGGCCGCTGACCAACGCAAGTTCGAGCTGATGGTTTTCCTCAATTAGACCTGGCGAGACGATGATATTTGAGTTGTGGACCGCATCAACTACCTGCTGGACCGAAACGTTGTGAGCGACGAGCCGGTCCGGATCGATGGTGACGTGGAATTCACGGTTCTTCCCACCGGCCACGCTTACGGTCGCGACTCCAGGCAGCCGGGCAAGTTGGGGACGAATGGTGTAGTTCGCGATATCGCGCAGACTGGCGAGATCGCGCGTATCTGAAGTCAGACTGTAGCCAGTTACGGGAAAGACGGCGAAGGTCAACCGCTCAACATGATCAATCCTGGCCGTGGGCGGCAACGTCGAGGTCAGCTGCGAAAGGCGGGCCTGGACTAATTGCAGCGATTGGCGTACATCGACGCTCCAGTCAAAGAATAAACTTATTTCTGAAGAGCCGCGCGAGGTCTTCGACTTAATGCGTTGGATGCCGGGAATTCCGTTCATCGCTTCTTCGATGGGACGGGTGACTGAGACTAATGTCTGCGTAGCCGGCGCTACACCGTTATCAACAATAATGACGACGCGCGGAAAGTCAGTTGTGGGAAAAATCGCGATCGGCAAGCGCCAGGCCGCATATAACCCGCCGGAGCAGATCAGGGCCACCAGGACCAGCACTGCGCGCGATTGATTTGAGACAAGCCGGGCGAGATTCAAAGTTCTTCCCCTGGTTTAAGCAAGCTCCTGGAAAGAGACTCCAGCCGTCAACATGCCGATTTTCCATTTGTCATTTTTCATTTTTCATTTGCCATCTGCCGGACCTATCGCGTTGCTCATTTCGAGAGAGCGATATCTTTCTCTCTCTTCCAAGGGAGAAGGGAGCTTCCGCATTCTTCCTGAGTGCGCCACGCTGAATGAAGGATGATCCACGAAAACACACGAACCGGAACGACCAAAATGAGAAATGACAAATCACAAATGGAAAATACGTTATTCAAAACGCATCACTTCTCCTCCGGCTTTTTCTCATCTGATGCTGGTTCATCCTTGGCAACCTCAACCTTGGTGCCGTCAGGCAGAGAGAAATTGCCTTCAATCACCACTGTCTCGCCGCCCTGCAGCCCGGTCGTAATTTCCATCTTGTCGCTGGTGCGAATTCCAACGGTCACTTTGGTCTCATGCGCGACTGAGGCAGAGTCGACTACCATAACGATTCCTTCGTCGGCATTGCTGGCATCGAGCGTCACCGCAGCGGTTGGAATCACCACCGCATCAGTTTTCGAGTTCGCCGAAATTGTGACCTGCGCCGCTCCATTCGCTCGCAGCTTGCCTGCTCCGTTGGCCAGCGTCACCCATATCTCGACCGTGCGATTGGTCGGATCAGACGAGCGGCTGAGCAAAGTGATCCGGCCTTTCATTTCTTCGCTGGAAGTATCGGTGGGCACCACCGCGGCGGGATCGCCGACTTTTAGCTCTGCCACGACGGTGTCGGCAAAGGGCGCTTTGACGATCACCTCGCTGATGTCGGCGATGGTGACGAGTTTACCTCCCGCCGCGGCAAACTCACCTTCGTACTGAAATTGATCGGTGACGATGCCGGTGATAGGCGCGCGAATCGTGGCATAGCTCAGCTGTGCGTCCAGCGTCGCGAGATGTTGTTGCGCCTGTGCGGTTCTGGCCGCAGCCAATGCACGATCGTTTGGATTGAGCGATGTAGTGCGCAGCGTCACCGTCTGCTCAGCCAGCCGCAATTCGTTTTCCGCGGTCGTGAGATCGAGTTGCGAAGTTTCGAGATCCTTTTTCGAGATGCCACCCTGCTGATAAAGCACGAGCCGCCGTTGGTAAGTAGCTCGAGCATTAGTCAGTTTGGCGCGGGCATCGCGCACCGCTTTCTGATCCTGCGCGTTATTTTGAGGAATTGTTCCGGTGGCAACGCTACGTTCGTTTGCGCGAGCTTCATTGAGCGCTGCTACAGCCTCGGCGCGTTGGGCCTGCAAGTCGCGCGATTCGAGCAAAGCGATAACTTCGCCGGCCTTAACCACTTTATTTTTCAGCAACGCCATGCGCTTGATTTGCGCGCTGATCTTGGCGCCGACGTCCGCCTTGTCGCGGGGAAAAATCGTTCCCACTGCTGTTATTTGCGCGGCGATCGATTGCTT
>JAWWPL010000502.1:0-11295 GCA_033850605.1 Blastocatellia bacterium
CCAAAGCGAGCCGAGTTCGCCGACGGTGAAGTTGGGCTTTGCTTTGGGCGGCTGAAACTGCAATTTCCACCCTTGCCGATTGCCGTCGCTGTTTATATTATTAGCACCATGACGGACTCTCCACGACTCGTCTTCGCTCTTGTTACAATCGCGCTCTTGCTCGGTCTGACTGCGAGCGTCTGTGCCCAGCGCAATCCCGTCATGCCGTCCCAGCAAGCCGACAGTAATAAGGAAGATCTTTACGCGCAATTTACAGAGTACCGGAAGAGTCTGAATCCCGAAGAACGCCGGCTTGCTTATCCAGCTGCCAAAGATTATTTGCGAAAGTTCGGCGGTGACAACGATAGTAATGCCAGGGACGTGCAGGCGTTTGTCACCGCTTATGACCGTGCCCTGCATGACGGTGATGTCTTCTCGGCTTACACGGCTAAGAACTATCTTAAGGCCTTTGAAATGGGGCGTCCGCGTTTGAAAACTGATGCGGACGATTTTTTTGTGCTCGCCACTTTGACTGAAGCAGGCTATGAAAATGCGGTCGCAGGCAATGCCACTCTGAACGATGAGACAACCGGTTATGCGCGCCGGGCAATAAAGCTTTTGGAGGGCGGCAAGCTGGCCAAGCCTGATCCTTTTAAGAATATGGAATTTGCTCGGGGCTTTCTTAACGCAGCTTTGGGATGGTTTGTTAAGGACCAGGCTCCGGCTGAAGCCGCCGCCGCATTCTTGAAAGCCGCACAATCAGATACCCCTTATCGAACCGACCCCGCGATCTATCATCGGATGGGTGTCGCAATTCTTAAGGGTGAGTTCGCTTCGCTCTCTGCTGAATACAACGAAAAGTACGGCGCCAAACAAGCGTCTCCTGAACAGAGCGCGATGCTGGCGCGAGTCATGCACGCTGGAGAGCGAGCCATCGATGCGTACGCGCGAGCTGTCGCCCTCATGGATCGTCCCGAGCAGCAAGAGGCCAAAAACAAAATCCTGGCGCAACTGACCACGCTCTACAAAAACTTCCACAACAACTCAGATACCGGCTTGAACGAATTAATCGCGACTGTACTGTCGAAACCTTTGCCTTAGTTGGGATTGGTTTCCAATTCTTGCGTCCGTCTGCAACGGTCGCGCGTCCCGAATCGGCGACGGAGCTTTGGTTTGGAGTTCCGCCTTTAGGCGGCACCATCACGAAAAAAGAGCAGCCTAAAGGCGGAACTCCAAACTGATTCCAAAGCGGTGTCGCGCTACGCTTGCGGGTCGACTCCTGTTAGTCGAGACTCTTGGCGAGTTGCACTCCGGATAGCAAACCAGCGCGCATATTTGCTGTGTTATGATCTCGCTCATGCCGCCCCGTCAATCCATCTCCCTTGATACCAGAATTCTCGATCTTCATGGGGCGGGAATTCCACGCTTCGGCCAACAAAGCGCGCGCCAACTGGCGCTTGCTTTGGCGGAAGTTTCTCCGGGTAAAGACAGCGGGACCGTCACCGTCGCAGACCTGCTCAACTATCTTCCGGCGCGTTACGAAGATCGTTCGAGCATGGTCGAGATTCGACATTTGTACCATGGACTTGAGGCCTCGCTTGATCTCACCGTCCGCATCGCCGGCGGTTTCCAAGTGCGCAATCGCCGCTCTTTCAAACAGTCGCTCTACAAATTCGAAATCAGCGCCGTCGATCAGCAACGGTCCGGCAAACAGGTCATGGTCTGGTGGTTTGTTTCCGGGCCCCGCGCGCGAGATATTTTGACCTACAACTCGAAACGATTTGTTCTCGGCACGCGTTTCATAGCGTTTGGAAAGTGGGAGAACGACAGCCGGCGCGGTACCTATTCGCTTAGATTGAACAAGCCGGACGAGTTGGAGTTGGTGGCCGGCGCCGATGGCGAAGAGGGCGAAGTCGAAACCGACGCCACCCTGGCGGCGATTCATGTGGGCCGGCGCGTGCCGATCTATCGCAAGCTCGGCGACTTTCGTACCAAACGTCTGCGCGAGATACTTCACGAAGTGCTCGCTCGTGTTCCCGCCGGCGCTGTTGAAGAGACGCTGCCGCCCGCTTTGCTGACTCGCCGCAAACTTATCGGCCGCGACGATGCACTGCGCCAGGCCCATTTCCCGAAAGAAGATGTTTCGCTCGACGATTACCAAAGCATGAAGAGTCCGGCTCATCAGCGTCTGATCTTTGAAGAGCTATTCTGGGTCGCCCTCGGGCTGGCGGTAAAGCGTGGAAAGCGCATGAAAGAAAGTAAGGGCGCGACAATCAAGATTGATAATCGAATGAAGGAGCGGATTGGTTCCGTGCTGCCCTTCAAACTTACCGAATCGCAGCGCAAGGTCGTCAAAGAACTCTTTAAAGATATGCGCTCGGACGCGCCTATGAATCGTCTGTTGCAGGGTGACGTGGGCAGCGGCAAGACAATCGTGGCGCTAATCGCAATGTTGGCGGCGATGGAGAATGGTTATCAAACTGCCCTGATGGTTCCCACGGAAATTCTGGCCGAACAGCACGCGCGTAACATCAAAAGGATTCTGGCCAGGGCCCCTTATCGAATCGAGTTGCTTTCCGGTTCCCTCAAGACGGCTGATAAGAAACGTTTGCATCAGTCAATTGCGGCCGGCGAAGTTCACGCCGCGGTAGGCACGCATGCGCTGATTCAGGAAGGTGTGGCATTTAAAAACCTGGGACTCGTGGTCATAGATGAGCAGCACCGCTTTGGCGTGATGCAGCGCGCGGCCTTGCGCGAGCGGGGAATGAATCCCGACGTGCTGGTGATGACGGCGACGCCGATTCCGCGTTCGCTGGCAATGACTGTCTATGGCGACCTCGATGTATCGATCATTGATGAACTGCCACCGGGGCGCACGCCCATCGAAACACACGTTTTTGGTGAAGAAGGACGTCAGGAAGTGAAGAAACTGATCGCGCGTGAAGTCCGCGCCGGCCGGCAGATCTATGTCGTCTATCCGCTGGTCGAAGAGTCCGAGAAGGTGGATTTGCGCGATGCCACCAGGCGCTATGAATACCTGCGTGATCAAGTCTTTCCGAAATTCTCAGTGGGATTACTGCATGGCCGCATGAAGCCGGGAGAAAAGGAAGAAGTAATGCGGCGATTCATTTCCGGCGAGATTCAAATTCTGGTGTCGACGACCGTGATCGAGGTTGGCGTCGATGTGCCTAACGCCTCGGTAATGGTGGTCGAGCATGCCGAGCGTTTCGGACTGTCGCAGTTGCATCAACTGCGCGGGCGCGTGGGTCGCGGCGCGGAACAGAGCTTCTGCGTCTTGCTGGCTTCCGAAAAACAAACCGAAGTCGCACGCGAGCGTTTGGGGATCATGGAAGAGACCAACGATGGTTTTAAGATTGCGGAAAAGGATTTAGAGATTCGCGGACCCGGCGAGGTCATGGGCACGCGCCAGGCGGGCCTGCCCGAATTTCGCGTCGCGAATCTGGTTCGTGATTTGGATATCCTGCAGACTGCTCGCAAGGAAGCTGAGTTCTACATCAATCAGCGCAAGACTTCCGCTGAAGCTGCGAAGTTGATAAAACGGGTGCAGAGTGATGCGCGGATGAAGCTGGCGGCAGTTGGCTGATTCCGAACGCGCTGCGGGCTGGCAGCCTGCCGCCCATCACATATCCATCCGCTCTCCACAGCCATCGCCCTGCGTCACCCACCCCCCACGCCGACAGACACCGCCTCGCACCAGCCAAGCCTACCCGCACACCGCCAGTCTTCTCTCGACGTCGGTCCCTTGCAAGAAAACTAACTTGCAACAGGGCTTAGGATAGCTGTAGGAGCGCGGGCTGGGCAGCCCGCAGTACTGCTGTGATTAAGCGCCCGTGGTACGGCAGGCTGCTAGCCTGCCGCCTAACTCAGGAGTAACCACACCTTGCAAGACGCCCGAGATCTCTACCGGTACAAAGAGTTCTATCGTCGCAAACTCCCTCATATCCATCCGCCTGGGGCGACGCTATTTGTGACCTTTCGCCTGGCGGGATCGATTCCGAGATCTATATTGGAACTGCGACGAGCCGAAAGATGCTGGCTCGACGAGCAGATCAGGCGAGCTAACAAGAATGCATCTGACGCCATTACCATCGATCTTCTGGCGTTTCAGCGGCGTTGGTTCCGGAGATTCGAAGCGGTATTAGATCGAGAAATCTGCGGTCCAATCTGGCTGATGGACCAAAGAATTGCTGCGATGCTGGCCGATAGCCTGCGATATCGCGATGGGAAAGTTTATCGTTTAGACGCTTACTGCATCATGTCGAATCATGTGCACGTGGTCTTTGCTCCGTTTCTGACTGAAAGGGATCTAATCGAAGGACGATCAGCCGGGGGACTGACGTTCAAGAGTTTTCAGCCGCCGCTCGATGTGATTATGCATTCGCTCAAGAGCTTTACCGCTCAGGAAGCAAACAAATTAATCGGCCGAGCTGGCGCATTTTGGGAAGCTGAGAGCTATGATCATGTCATTCGCACGCAGGCTGAGTTTCATAGAGTCGCGGCTTATGTGCTAAACAATCCCGTTAAGGCGCGTCTGGTGCGGCGTTGGCAGGAGTGGCCGTGGAGTTGGCGACGGGAATCGGCGTTCGAGTGACGACGGGCTGCGGGCTGGCAGCCCGCAGTACCGCAGGCCGCCAGCCGCCGCAGCCACAGTGTGGCAAGCTGCCAACCAGCCGAGGCCACAGTAGGGCAGGCTGCCAACCTCGCTGCACAGCTATCGCTACTAGCGGGCCTAATCTACCGATTTTTCTAATTCAACATGAGAATAATTTCCGGCAAATATCGCGGGCGAAGATTGAAGAGCCCGCCGTCCCTCGAGACGCGGCCGACTTCGGATCGTCTCCGGGAGACGTTGTTCAATATTCTGGCGCCGCGAATTAAAGGCGCGCGGTTTCTTGATCTTTGTGCTGGCTCAGGTGCGGTTGGAATCGAAGCGCTCTCACGCGGTGCGGTGCATGCGACTTTCGTCGATCAATCGCGGAAGATGTGCGCGTTGATTGAGGCGAATCTTGGCGAGTTCGGTGTTGATGAGAATGATGTCGAAGTTGTAAGCGATGAAGCGGCCGAATTCCTGCGACGACAAGTGAAGAAAGAAAGATCGCCATTCGACATCGCCTTTTTCGATCCGCCGTATGAAGCGGACTATGACGTTGTCCTGGAGCGGCTCGGTGAAGATAACGGCGTCCTGTTAACGACCGATGCGATTGTGATAGTAGAGCATCACAGGAAGAGGGAGCTAAAAGAAGCGTTTGGCGCTCTATATCGCTATCGCGCGCTGAAGCAGGGTGATACCGTGTTGAGTTTTTATCAGGCTCCACAGCGAGATCCTAATGCCAGCCTGAAATGAGCGCGCTATGGAGAAGGCACAAGAAAACCTTGCGGCTATGCCGCTTGATGTGCGGAAAGCCTTCGGCTTTCCTATGGCCCCGCTCATTGTTATCTCGAGGCTCTGCCTCGATAACGCGAGGCAAAGCCTCGCTGCACTCTGAAAGCAGGTCCTCTGCGGTAAGGCAAAGCCTTACCGCACATCAGGCGGCTGAGCCGCTTGCGGACGGGGGCGTCTGCGCGCCGAGGTTTCGGTTGCGCGTTTCTCTTCGGTAGAATCACTCCATAAACAATGCTCGTTCTTGGTATCGAAAGCTCCTGTGATGAAACTGCGGCGGCCGTTGTGCGCGATGGTCGCGAGATTCTCTCGTCTGTAATCGCTTCACAGATAGCCACGCACACGCGTTTTGGCGGGGTTGTGCCTGAACTCGCTTCGCGCGAACACCTCGATAAGATAGTTCCCATTGTCGAAGAGGCCCTCGCGCGGGCCAAGACGACGCAGGATGAAATCGACGGCATCGCCGTCACGATCGGACCCGGATTGATTGGCTCGTTACTCGTCGGTGTTTCATACGCCAAGGCAATGGCCTTCGCGCTCGGCAAGCCGCTGATGGGCGTCAATCACATTGAAGGGCACATCTATTCAGTGTGCTTCGAAAACCCTCCGGTCGAGTATCCCGCCCTGGCGCTGATCGTTTCCGGCGGTCACACAAATCTTTTCTTTGTTCCGAGCCCTGGCAAATACAAAGTCGTCAGCCGCACGCGTGACGATGCCGCGGGTGAAGCGTTCGACAAGGTTGCCAAACTGCTTGGCCTTGGTTATCCGGGCGGACCGATCATTGAGAGGCTGGCCAGAGAAGGGAACCCAAAAGCCGTCAAGTTTGCGCTCCCACGGATGGGTGATAATCGGCCTGACTTTAGTTTCAGTGGTTTGAAAACAGCGGTTACCAAGCACGTGCGCGAGTCCGGCCTGCAACCGGTGCACGATGGTGAAGAGCCTTCACAGGGAATCAAAGACCTCGCGGCCAGTTTCCAGAGCACCGTGGTGCGTTCGCTGGTTACGACCATGGAGCGCGTTGCGCAGGAGTACCGCCCGCGGACCTTGATTGTTGCTGGTGGAGTGGCCTGCAACGGCGCGTTGCGCGAGGCTGCGCGTGAAGCTGCAGCCAGGTTGAATCTGCCAGTCTATTTTCCTTCGCCGCATCTATCGACGGACAACGCCGCGATGATCGCCGCTGCCGGCACGGTGAAACTGGAAGCTGGAGAACGAGCCGGTTGGGACTTGAATGCCGATGTCATGCTGCGTTTGCAGAACATCGAGGTCGAAGATGAAGAGTTGCGTAAACACGTGCGGTATCGGCTTTAGCAAGGCAGTAAGACGATCCACGAAGGCACACGAATAGGAAATGAGTTCGTGCGTTTTCGTGGATCGCTTTGGCTAAGCCGAAAGAGGGCACGATGCTAAGTGGATTCCGTGATTGACTCACCCACGCGAATCGTTCCCTCGGTAAGAATCTGCGCGCGTAAGCCGCCGCGATGGATTAGTCCCGGTAGAACCTTTTCGTGCGAAAGCCTTTGCAGATGCTTGCATGGTTCGCACAATCTCAAGCCGCGCGCTTTCACCTCGCCAATCCAAAATTCTCTGCCCACCAGATGATTCAGCGGCACACCGCGAGTGACCACGTTGCGGCGACTCTCGCCCAGACCGTAATCGACGTCCAATTCGCGTTTCATTGCTTCCACCGCTTCGGCTTCGATCAATGTTAGTTCACGATCGGGCGATGGTTTTGAAAAAGTCCCGGTACCGTTGTAATAGCGATCGCCTTCCAGTCCACGGCCGGGGACGGCGCGCGCTTCATTGACGGACTGCATCTGGGCTGCGGCTGCGTCAGCGATGTTGATTGAAATGACTTTGCCTTCAAACATATGCATTCCACGTTAGTGATGGTGTCAGAAGCCCGCGCGTAAGCAAGGGCAACTCTGCAATATGAGGCCCTCCCTCACGGTCGGGCTTCTGACACTGAGGCCGCAATGGCTTCGTCAAAAATCTCCAGCGCTACGTCGACGTTTTCTTTCGTCAGGATCAACGGCGGCGACCAGCGAATTGTGTTGGCCCCGGCGCCTAACAAAATTAACCCGCGCTCAAAACTGGCGACTTCTACCCGATCGCGTAAGTCCGGGTCAGGCGTTCTGGTCGTGCGGTCCTTAACGAACTCGACACCCAACATCATTCCCATCCCGCGCACGTCCCCGATGCATTCGTACTTGCTCATCAGCTTCTCAAGCCCGCGTTTCAAATAACCGCCAACCTCGGCACTATTTGCGACCAACTCGCGTTCCAGCAACTCGATCGTTTTCAATGCGGACGCGAGGCAGACAGGGTTCCCGCCGAAGGTCGACGCGTGTGCGCCCGGCTTCCAGTCCATCAAATCGGCGCGCGCCACACAGGCGCCCATCGGCAGGCCCGAGGCGATGCCTTTCGCAATACAGACGATGTCAGCCTTTACCTCATAATGTTCACACGCAAACATTTTTCCGGTGCGGCCCATGCCGCTTTGAACTTCATCGACGATCAAGAGAATACCGTGCTCGTCGCAGATGCGACGCAATCCCTTCAGGAATCCTTCGGGCGCGGGCACATAGCCGCCCTCTCCCTGAACGGCTTCCACCACAATCGCGGCGACTTCTTCCGGCGGGGTGGTGGTTTTGAAAAGGCGGTTTTCGATCCAGTTCAAAGCGCCCTGGCCTGCGCCGCCGTGGCCGCAGTCTTCAGCGCTGAACGGATTGCGATACTCGTTGGGATAAGGGACGTGGACCACGTCAAGCACCTGGCGCTTGAATCCGAGCCGTTGGGCCGCCCTCGACGAAGTAAGCGAAAGCGATCCAAGCGTACGTCCATGAAAGCTGCCAAAGAACGCAATGAATTTTTCGCGTCCGGTGGCATGCATGGCCAATTTCAAAGCTGTCTCGACGGCTTCGGTGCCGCTGTTGGCAAAGTGCGTCCGGGTCGGCCGCTCCACCGGAACAATCTCGTCGAGCTTTTTCGCCAGGTCGGGCATCTGACGGTAAAAATAATCAGTTCCGCACATGTGAATTAGTTCGGCCGCCTGATCCTGGATGGCCCGCACAACTTCCGGGTGGCAGTGACCGGTAGAGCACACCGCGACGCCGGCATTGCAGTCGAGAAAAATATTCCCGTCCACATCCGTTACCCAGACGCCTTTACCGTAATCCGCGACGAGCTTGAAAGCAGGGCGTGGGTACGAGGGCGTAACAAATTTCGCATCAGCTTCTACGATCGCTCTGCCCTTTGGTCCGGGCAGTTCGGTTTTTATCTCTGGCTTCTTTGGTGCAATGGCGGTTGACATCATCTTTTCTCCTCGTTGAAACACTCAGGCGAGACACTCACAGGCAGTGTCAAAAATAAACGGGGCGATTTTGATGAAGGAACGCTAGTCGGCGAAGAGATCCGCGCGATAGTCGAGCGGCCGAACATGTAAATCGTGGCGTGTAAACATAGAGTTTAGGAAGTGAGGCCGATAATAGCACCGATCGCGAATGAAGTCAGTACCGGGAGTGGTAACGACCGGGTCGCCGACATCCTCACGGTCTAGCTCGCCAGGGTGAGACCCGGTCGCTACCGCTCTCGGTACTGACCTCACGACCGACAAACCCGGTGGCCAATTAGTTGGAGTACCAGAGGACGGCGAAGAAGTGACAGGTGGTTCCGGCGATGACAAACAGGTGCCAGGCGAAGTGGGCGTAACGCACTCGATGTGCGGCATAGAAACCAACGCCGGCGGTATACGCTATGCCACCCGCCATCAACCAGGCCAGACCCGACAGCGGCATGACTCTTAATACCTGAGGCGCCGCGATTACCACCAACCAGCCCATTATTAAATATAAGACCACTGACAGCCGGTTGAATCGTGATCCAAAGACCGCCTTCATCGTCAGCCCCACCGCGGCCAGGGTCCAGATGAGTCCCAGCAGCGTCCATCCCCAGGGGCCACGCAGAATACCGAGCGTGAAAGGAGTATAAGTGCCGGCGATCAGCAGGAAGATTGCGCTATGATCGAACATGCGAAAGACGCGCTTGGCTCGATCGTGGGTTATCGCGTGATAGAGAGTCGAGGCCAGATAAAGCGTCACCATCGAAGCCGCGAAAATGCTGACACCCACCGCGTTCCAGGCGTTGCCATAACGGAGGGCGGCAATGACTAGAAACGGTGTCGCCAACAAAGCCAGCAACAGACCTATACCGTGGCTGATGCTGTTGGCTATTTCTTCACCGAGCGTGGGCCGCCGTTCTTCCGTGGTAATCGCTTGCTGCATGTTGGAGTGATTGTACAACGATTTGTTCTAACCACGAATGCGAACCGTTCTGACGGGTAGTGGTACAGTTTGACTCCCTCTCCTTTTGGGAGAGGGTTGGGGTGAGGGTCTGTGCGCAAACTGCAACCACAACGTTGCCGCGGGCTTCAGGCCGCAATCCGTTTAGGAATTCTTCGCAAGCATCAACAGCGTTGAAGAATCGACGGTGGCTCGTCTCGAAAACGGGCTAAAGCCCGGTGAATTATTCCGCGCTTGCCGTACTAAGCCCTCACCCCGGCCCTCTCCCAAAAGGAGAGGGAGGCAAACTGTACCTCTACCCTCTGGCTGGTACCCTCCTGGTTTCGGCTTTCGGACAAGGCGATCCACGAAATCACACCAATCGGACGGAAAAAGGTGTTCGTGCTTGTTTCGTGTGGGTTCGTGGATCGTCTTATCGCTAACCGCAATCTTATGTCTGAGTTTTTCGTTTGAGCCATCGTCTCCCTCGCTCCGTGGTGCGATTCACAGGCAATATTATGGCAATTTGCTAACAATGGCCGTTCCCGGACAGCCTTCGCTCAATAGATCGCGTCGTAACCGTTACTCTCCAAAGGGCCCTCGACTCTTTCCTAATCTTATTTTCGGGACTCTTTATGAACAGCAGTGTTAGCCGGCAGGAGGTAGCGTCATGAACAGGATAAAACTTTGGCCCCACGGCATTTTGATAGTTCTCGCATTCGCAGTTGTCGCCGCAATCGCGGCGGCATTATGGACGAAGTACGAACGGACGGCGGAAGCCAAGGCCCTGCCGAACGCCGCCCGGATTGAGCGGGTCGAGGGACAGGTGGGCATGAGCCAAAGTCTCGATAACTCCAACTCTCAGTGGATAGAGGCAAGGGCAAATAACCCCATCACGGTGGGGGATCGGATTTACACGCGGGAGAGCTCGCGCAGCCAGATCGCGTTTACAGGACGTAATTTCGCGACGATTGAAGCCAATACTGCTTTGGACGTTTTGGACCTTTCGGGTCAGCGGACGCAGGTGGCGTTGCGCAATGGATCGGCGCTCTTTGATGTAGGGTCTCCGGCCGAACTATTCGAGGTGGCTACACCTTGCGGAGCGGTTGATTTGGAGCAGCCCGGGATTTATCACATCGCGATCAACGAAAATGGCAACGCTGTGGCTACTGCATACAGCGGTGGCGCGCAGGTGGTCGGACAGGGTGGCGCCGGACGGATCGAGAAAGGCGAGTACCTCGCTATTCCTTGTCAGGGTAGTTCGCCGGCCGTCTTGTCGCGTGTGGATGCGGGTCAGGCGGGCACGGTGATCGACAACTACTATCGTTCTCGTTATCCGCGCCGCTACGACGGGCGTTATCGGAGCTATTACACTTATCTCGACGATCCTTACTACTATGATCCCTCGCGCCAGTACAACAGCTACAACTATGTGAGCGATTATATTCCGGGGGTCTACGACCTCGACGACTATGGCGACTGGCAGTACGTAAGTGACTACGGTTACGGCTGGCATCCGCGGGTGGACAATGGTTGGGCTCCTTACCAATCCGGCTATTGGATGAACGACTATCCGTACGGCTTAACGTGGGTTTCGAATGAACCCTGGGGCTATGCTCCTTATCATTACGGCCGTTG
>JAWWPL010000504.1:0-13555 GCA_033850605.1 Blastocatellia bacterium
GCGCGCAGGATCAATTCCAGCTTTTGATCGTAACGCGACGGATCTGTTTTGACATTAGTGGTCATCTTGTTGCTGGGAGCGCGGACGTCCCCGTCCGCACAGCGTGCGCAGCACGCTCTGATTTCCAGGGGGCCTAACGAATAAGGCCGGTTCGCGCTTTGCGCTCAGTGCGGACGGGACGTCCGCGCTCCCAGCTATAACCGCACATATTCAAACTCAAACGGCTTGCCCTTAATGCCCGAGGCCGGCGGCGCGATCCAGTTGGCGATCTTCCCCGGCTCAATCACTGGATGCATTAGGCTGCGAACATACTCGCGATCCTCGAGAGTCGGAAGCCAGGCGTCCTTGCGCTCTTCAAACCCGTCGCTCGAGATCAACGCACCCTCCAGATCAAAATGATGACCGGCGAATTCGCCAACGTGACGATGAAAGCGAATGTTCGGAAGGTACAGGCGCTGATTGACGCCTTCATCAGCCAGCGCCTTGTTCCAGCGCGCCAGGCCCTTTTCACAGTCTTTCACGTACTCTGTGCGCAGTACTTCGTTCAGAGCATTTCGCAAAGGCACTTCACGCGGAACCAGCTTCCCACCTTCGACTACCTGCATCACAAACGAGCCTTCGGCGGCGACGTGATCCTGATATTGCTCCTGCTCTTTAAATCGCCCTTTCAAGCCGGCCGCGAAAAAGTCAGCTGAGTTCGAACTGATCTCGCCACCGAAGAGGTCGAGCGAATAGCTGAACCAGAAGTTAATGTACTTCTGGATAATCTCGAGCGGGATGCCGCTGGCCTCACGCACATCTTCGTTTGGATTCTGCTTCATCAACTGCGCGGTGCGACGGACGACCCGGCTCAGCCCGGTGTCGCCGACAAACATGTGATGCGCTTCCTCGGTCAACATGAATTTGCAGGTGCGCGCCAGCGGCTCGAACCCGGATTCAGCCAGCGCCGAGAGCTGGTACTTGCCGTCGCGATCGGTGAACATCGTGAACGAATAAAAGTTGAGCCAGTCGTCACATGGCTGGTTGAATGCTTCCAGAATGCGCGGCTTGTCGGGATTGCCGCTGCGCCGCTCGAGCAGTGCGTCAGCTTCGTCGCGGCCGTCGCGGCCAAAATAAGCTTGCAGCAGGTACACCATGGCCCAGAGGTGTCGGCCTTCTTCGACGTTTACTTGAAAGAGATTGCGCAGGTCGTAGAGAGACGGGCAGGTATGTCCCAGCAATCGCTGTTGCTCGACCGAAGCCGGTTCAGTGTCTCCCTGGGTGACGATGATGCGGCGCAGCGAATTGCGGAACTCACCCGGCACTTCCTGATAAGCGGGCGCGCCATAGTTATCCCCAAAGCCGACTTTGGCGTTGGGCTGCGCGGGCTCAAGAAAGATCCCCCAGCGATAGTCCGGCATCTTCACGTAATCAAAATGCGCCCAGCCTTCCGAGCCGACGTCGACCGCAGTGCGCAGCCAAACGTCCTTGTCCTGAAACCCGTCGGGCCCCATGTCGTGCCACCAACTAAGAAAGTTAGGCAGCCATTTCTCCAAAGCGCGTTGCAGACGCTTGTCTTCCGAGAGATTTACGTTATTAGGAATGCGATCGTATAGATTCATGAATCCATTACCACGATGTTTAGAGGCGGGCTACTGCCCGCCTGACTTGGGCTGAATCGATGGCGGGCAGTAGCCCGCCTCTAAACAACTAAATTAAGTCCTCTTATAATCAAACTGTGCCTGCGTCGGCTTACCGTAATTCGTCAAAGCGCCTTGTGGACCCACCGCGTTCGGCCTTTGAAAGATCCAGTTCTGCCAAGCGGTCAAACGCCCGAAGATTTTAGTGTCCATCGATTCCGGGCCCGCGAAACGCAGAGAAGCTTCCATGCCCGTCAAAGCATCCGGTGAGAGGGAAGTGCGTTCCTCAATCGCCACTCGAATCTCGTCTTCCCAATCGAGATCGTCCGGTGAAAACGTTATCAGCCCGGCCTGGTCCGCAGCTTCCGTGTCGAACAAGCCTTCGTGGGCGAGCACTTCATCGACTTTTTCCGGCTCAGCCAGGAAACGAGACTGCAAACGGGTCAGACCATTACTCATGGGCAGCGCGCCGGCGTTTAGGGTGGACACACAGACTGAAGTCTGTGCCACTTCAGGGTCATTCAGCATGTAAGTTCGATCGGCGGAGAGCGCCAACTCCAGCAGATTTCCCGCGAAGCAACTGCCGGGTTCGATAATCGCAAAGAAACTCTTCGCAGTAAGATCGAGCCGGCGAAGAACCCGCGCCATGTGCAAGACGATTTCACGTATCAGCCAGTGATCGCGATTGGCCGCCAGCGTCTGGTCGACAGCTATTACGTTATCGATGACACCTTCAGTGCGCAGACAGATCAGCCCAATCTCGGGTTCGTTTACCCGCAGGTGCAAAAGCATATCGTCCAGTTCGCGATAAGCACGCAGCGGCCAATAGCTGTCACCGAGCTTTTCAATCTCGTCCGGAGTTGAAGGTAAGTCAGCCTCGGGGCCGCGTACGGTCAGATCCGCGTAACGCTTTTCGCGATGCAACTTCACCCCCACGTACTTGTATTCGCGACTGTCATCGGTGGACTCAAACTGCAGCGGATTCAACTTGATGCCGTCGGCTTGCACTTCTTCGCCACTTCGCAGACTAACAACCTTCGTTACACGGGCATCAACTTCATCCTGAAACTTGCTGGTAGGAAACGAATCGTCGATCAATCCCCATTCCTTCGCGCGCTTGCCCTTCAATCCTTCGGCCAGAGTTGAAAACACATCGGCACGATCGCGGCGAATCTTTCGCTTATCCACCAGACGCGTCAGGCCTCCAGTCCCCGGCAGTACACCGAGCAGGGGAACTTCGGGAAGCGAAACGGCGGAATTTCCGTCGTCGACCAGGTAAATCTCGTCGCAGGCAATTGCGAGTTCGTAACCGCCGCCCGATGCCGTGCCGTTCAAAGCGGCGATGTAACGCCGGCCCGAATGCCGGGAATCATCTTCGATTGCACAGCGCGTCTCGTTGGTAAACTTGCAGAAGTTTACCTTGAACGCATGAGACGACGTGCCCAGCATGTAAATGTTGGCGCCGGCGCAAAAGATGCGTGGCTTCAGGCTGGTGAGGACGACCGCGCGCACTTCGGGATGTTCGAACCGCAAGCGTTGGATGACGTCGGCAAGTTCAATATCGACGCCCAGGTCATAGGAATTCAGCTTGAGTTTATAGCCTTCGGCGAGCGTCTGGTCTTCCTGGACGTCCATCGAGAGCTGTGCGACCGGGCCGTCAATCTTAAGTTGCCAGTGTTTGTAATGGTCGGGCGACGTTTGAAAGTTGATCATGCTCAAATAGTGCGGGTCTGGTATTGGACGTTCGAACGTTCGTTCGAATAATAGCGGGACGAGCGGTTTTGGGTCAAGCGGCTACCGCTCGGGTGGTCGGCTTGAAAGAGGGGGACGGATGCTTTACACAAAAACTCTTATTTCGTGTTCTTCTTACAGCTTAGTGTGATTTCGTGGATCGTATGGCTGCGACTACTAAGCACACGATCCACGAAATTACACGAAATCTTACGAAGCAACACGAACCAAGGATGATCTCAGACGCTCTCAGTGGTCCGCTTCGAACCAGCCGGAGCCTTTTTGTGCAAAGACGGGCACGGGCGTTTTGCCCGTGCGACACGCGTAAGATGCGCGTGCCACGGCCGGCCGTCCGCGGGTTACGTCTCACTTTCGCCGCAAGTGGGAAGCAAACGGGCTAAGGGCAAGAAACTGAAAACGTGGATAGAGCGCCCGTGTCAGCGACCGTAATAAACCAACAGGTCCCGTTTGGAGAAGTGATTATCAAACTGTTCGGGTTGGGGATATAAATGTTTCCGCCGTTAACCTGGAGCCTTGCGTTCGGACTGCTGGTCCCGATGCCGACATTGCCGGCACTATCAATCCGCAGACGCTCAGCTCCTCCTGCGGTAGCGGCGCCGTTGGCTGTGGTATTGAAAGTTAGATATGTGCCATGAGCGGCATTCGTCCAGTTTTCAGAAGCCCAGAATGCGACGCGAGCACGAGTGCCCGAATACCCCGAAGTTCCATAACCGGAAGCTCCAATGACGCCGATGAGTTGATTGGCTTGGAGAGCTGACGGTGCTGCTGCGGTTCCATTTGCCCGGCGCACGTTAAAGATTGGATTGGTGCCAAAAGAGTCCGCGAATACCGTAGTCTGCACTCCATCGGCGTCAGCAAAGCGGGCAATCCCTGCAGCGGGCGGCAAAGTCGCGCTGTTTGATGAGACGACCAACTTCGAACCTGGCGTCGTCGTCCCGATGCCAACATTGCCGCCGCTCCCAACGTTTAATGTTACTTGCGAACCCTCCAAATCAAGAGGTTGATAGAGGGTGTTTCCGTTGTTGATCGATTGCAGGCCGATCCCGCTAAGACCGCCGGAGAAGTCGGCGCCAGGACGGACAACCAGGTTTTGATCTGCGCCGGTTTTCACATGAAATCTGAAAAGAGGAGCAGTTGTCCCGATGCCGACGTTCGTGTCTGAGCTGTTGGCGCCGTTGATGCTGCCTAGCACGAGTGAATTACTCAGAGTGACCTTCGCTTTGAAGCCAAGAGCAGTGGCATTCGTAATGCTCGCGGCGCCGGTTGCCTGACTGCCGATGAAGGTGTTGTTGCTTTCGTCAGTATTCGAATCCCCACTCAACGCACCAAGAAAAGTGTTGTTGCTGCCGCTGGTGTGATTATTTCCTACGCCGGATCCGACAAAAACATTCCCGTGGCCGGAGCTGTTTGAAACTCCAGAACCGTAACCAAAAAACGAATTATTGCTACCGGTGTTCGCATAACCGGCATAGGCGCCAAAAAATGAATTTTGGTCGCCGGCCGTATTGAAATAGCCGGTAACAGTGCCAAAAAATGAATTATTGTCACCGCCAGTGGTTCGATAACCGGAACCGTTTCCAAAGAATGAATTTTGGCCGCCGGTACTTGAATAACCGGAATCGACACCAAAAAATGAATTAGCCTGTCCGGCGTTAAGCTTACCGGCGCCGTCTCCAAAAAATGCATTGTAGTTCCCGGTGTTGTTTTCGCCCGCGCTAACTCCGGCAAAAAGATTCCTTGTCCCGCCAACGCTCAACACACGATTGCCGCCAATGTTGTATTGCGTGCTCGTATTAATATTGCCAGCGACGTCGAGCACCGAGCCTGGAGCCGCCGTCCCGATGCCGATTTTGCCGGCCGACTCAGTAATGACGGAATCACCGACGGTGCCGGCATTGTCGGTAAACTTGGCTATCTTGTCCTGAGTCGTGGTAACAGAACTTGGCGGGGCGCCGTCGGCGCTGATGCGCGTGAGCACTCCCTTCTCATTTACCTTCAGCGTGCTGCCATCAGAGAACATGAAACCTTCGCGTGCGCGAATCAACCCGGCAACGTCCAGCTTAACCTTTGGCTGGGTCGTGCCGATGCCGAGATTTCCCTCTTCAGTCAGACGCATCTGTTCTTTGTCGTTGCCGCTGAAAAAGTCACCAACCCGAAACGTCAGAGCGCCACGCGTCCGCGCGAGCTGGGCCTCGGTACCGTTATTCGCCAGCACCGTTACTGCCGGCGTATCTTCTGCCTCCATTACAGTCAGTTCTGCGGCTCCGACTTCGACGGGTCCAACGGTTTGCGCTTGTCGAGGATTCAGTTCGGCGATCGCTGCCGGGCGCACCGCCGTCGACTGCGCACTGACAGTGACCCGGCCCAGTTTTTGACTTAGCCGGCCCGACAAATTCTTGCTGGTCAACACGCAGAGGTAGACTCCGTCCACGACCCGCTCGCCGGCGCCGCCCTGCAAGTGCCAGTCAAGCACGTTGCCGCCGCGTTGCTCGGTATCAAGCAGCTTTTGTCCCGCCTCGTCATAGACCTCCAGACGTAACTGCACCACAGTGTTCGGTGAGGTGAAGCGCACTCGCTCCGAGGTAGCCTTCGCCGTCACGGTCGGGTTTGACCGGCCCGCGCCCTGCTCTAGATTTTTGTCAGTCGGCGGTACCTGAGCGCGGGCGGCACTGGCCGCGAGCATCAGCACGACCAACACAAAGCAATTCACCGTACTTGAAATGCGGTTAAGCATGGATTGTTCCTCTATTCTTACCCGTCTTAACGAACGGCTCACTGTACCAGAACTCAGCGCCCAAATACTCCCGAATTTCCATCTCTCTTCACTTGAATTGTGAATGCTTGACAGGTCGGAGTCGCGGCGCGTAGGGTCTTGATTCTCTGGCATCGACCTGACTCGAAGCGTATTCAGAATCGAGACTCGAATTCACAATACGGAGGCGCATCTGTTCTGGTGAATGGCGCGGTCTTCAAAACCGTTAGTGAGACTGCGAGAGCAGGCTCAGGTAGGTTCGATTCCTACACGCCTCCGCCAAAAATCAGAAGGCAGTAAGCAGGAAGCAGAAGGCAGGAAAACCTTTACCTCTTTCCGCAAAAATCTTGCTGCCTTACTCGGATTTTCCCTCCAAGAAGTTGCCGATTTCGTTGCATTGACGGCGACTTTCTGAAGTGATATTTCCTCTCCTCGCACAGCTTGTTTCAATCTCAATACTGATATCAGTTCAGCGTGCTGACTGCCCACTGTTAACTCATGAAGGATTGGATTGCCCTCAACATGACTCCCGGTGTTGGGCCGCGGGTCACGGCGCGTCTGCTCGAACATTTTGGATCGGCGGAGGCGATCTTTGATGCGACGCGACGCGATCTCGCCTTGCTGCGGCTGCCGCCCGAGACAATCGAGAGTATCGCTGCGCGGGAATTACACGCGCGCGCCGAAGCCGAAATCGAACGCGTGCGGAAACTCGGCGGCGATATCCTCGTGCTTGATGATGGAGTTTACCCGGCGCTTTTGCGCGAGACATATGATCCGCCGGTGGTGCTGTATGTAAAAGGCGCGTGGGACGAATGTCTCGAAAGGCCGTGCATAGCGATCGTGGGTTCGCGGCGGTGTTCCACTTATGGACAGAATGCGGCGCTGATGATGTCACGTGAGTTGGCCCAGCGGGGTGTGACGATCGTTTCCGGGCTGGCTCGCGGCATCGATGCGGCGGCGCACCGCGGCGCATTGGAGGCGGGCGGACGAACGGTGGCGGTGATGGGAACCGGGCTCGATCAAGTCTATCCTCGCGACCATAAGAAACTAGCGGGAGAGATTCTGAATCGAGGCGGTGCGCTGGTGACTCAGTTTCCGCTCTCGACGCCGCCGGTCTCTGAGAACTTTCCGTATCGCAATCGCGTGATCAGCGGCTTGAGCCTGGGTGTGCTGGTGATCGAAGCGGCAGAGAACTCCGGCTCGCTGATAACCGCGCGGTTGGCGATGGAGCAGAACCGCGAAGTGTTTGCGGTGCCGGGTAATATCACGTCGCGCAATTCCTTCGGTACTAACTATCTAATAAAAGGAGCCGGAGCCAAGCTGGTACAACAGTGGCAGGATGTCGCCGGCGAGTTGCCGGCTGAGATTGCCGCGCAATTGCTTCCGCCGCCAAGCCGAAAGTCTAGAAAGAAAGGCGAGCTGTTGGATCAACTAAAGCTTTCGCCGCCGGATTTGTCGGAACCAGAGCTGGCGGTCTTCAATTTGCTATCGACTGATACACCGCTGCAGATCGATACGCTCGCTGAAGGGACGAAGCTGTCAATCACCCAACTGACCAGTGCGCTGCTGGCACTGGAAATGCGCGAGCTGGTTCGCGCACTTCCCGGAATGTGTTTTGTTCGGAGGATGTAGAGGGAGCAGTTAGACAGACTGTAGAGAGATCAAGTCTCCTCATGCTTGGCTCTTCTTTCGCCTCAGAGAGGCGAAATGTTTACAGCCCGATCGATTACTACACCGCTCCGTAGGAGTGGAACGTTTTCTTTCGTTGCGCTCCGACGGAGCGCGCGAACAAATCCGTGTGCGTCAGAAGCCCGACCGTTAGGGAGGGCCTGATTCGCTAATGAGCCCTCCCTGACGGTCGGGCTTCTGACACGTTACTCCTCGGCCCAGTTGGAAAACCACTATGGTTTTTGCAGGGTCGCTAATGAAGCCAGTACTTCAGCGCTGTGACCGGCGGGGCCGACCTTTAGGAAAACCTTCGCGACTTTTCCCTGTGGGTCGATGATGAAGGTGTTGCGCGCCGAAAGTTTCATGCCGTTGTAGTCCATTAACGAGCCATAGGCTTGCGACACCTTCGTGTCCGTATCAGACAAAAGTTTGAAGGCCAGACCTTCTTTGGCGCAGAAACTTTTGTGCGATTCGGCCGTGTCGACGCTGACACCCAGGATCACGGCATTCAGCGCCTGATACTTGGACAGATCGGTCTGGAAATTATGCGCCTCCAAAGTACAGCCGCCAGTGAAGTCTTTCGGATAGAAGTAGAGCACTACCCATTTCCCGCGGAAGTCCTTTAGCGTGGCCTGATTTCCTTCGTTGGTGGTCAGCGCGAATTCCGGCGCGTTGGATCCGACGGCCGGCGCTTCAGTGATCGCGCCGGCCAGGACGGCGGTGGCGCAAATGACTAAGATACCCAGAAGCAGAAAGTGCTTTGACATAGTGTTTTAACTCCTTAGAGGTAATATTGACGGGTTGATAATACATCTTTGACGGGCCGCTCTCCAGCCGCCGAATAGGGGCTGTTTGGCGTTTAGGGCATACTTAGTGCTATTTTCATTCCCGCTCCTGAAAACCTTTGGAAACTGGTTTCGAAGCAACCCTCGATCATCGAACAGACATCTGTGCGTGACCGGACTTGAATAAGTAATGACCAAGAATCTAGTCATAGTCGAATCGCCTGCCAAGGCGAAAACGATCAATAAGTACCTCGGCAAGGACTTCATCGTAATGGCCTCGATCGGGCATATCAAGGATCTGCCTGCAAAGGGGCTGGGCGTGGACGTGCAGAATAATTTCCAGCCTGAATACGAAGTCATTCCCGATACCAGGAAACGTAACAATAAGAAGATTGTTGCCGATCTTAAGAAGACCGCGAAGACCGCCACGGCTATCTATCTGGCCGCTGACCCGGATCGCGAAGGCGAAGCTATCTGCCAGCATCTGGCTGAAGAGATAGTGCCAAAGAAACCGGTAATACCGACGTTTCGCGTGATGTTCAATGAGATTACCAAGCGCGCCGTGCAACAGGCGTTCGAACATCCGAAACAGATCGACGGCAACCTGGTCGATGCGCAGCAGGCGCGCCGCGTTCTGGATCGTTTGGTCGGCTATAAGGTCTCGCCGCTGCTCTGTCGCACAATTGGCGGACGTCTAAGCGCAGGCCGGGTGCAGTCCGTCGCGCTGCGCATGGTGGTCGAACGCGAACGCGAAATTGAAGCCTTTAATAAGACTGAGTATTGGACGATTGGCGCTAACCTTACCGGACAACAGCCCCCCGCATTCGATGCGCGCCTGTTGAAGGTGGGCGAACAGACGGTAAAGACCGGCGCCTTCGATAACGAGATCAAGAAGACTGAAATCCTGATCGGCAATGAAACCCAGGCGCAGGATCTGGCCCGGGAAGCCGAGCAGCAAACCTTTGTCGTAAACGAAGTCGCGACCAAAGAGCGCAAACGAAATCCGGTGCCTCCCTTCATCACTTCAAAGTTGCAGCAGGAAGCCGCGCGCAAACTCAGTTTTCCAGTGAAGCGTACGATGATGATTGCGCAACACCTTTATGAAGGTGTCGAGATTGGCGCGGAAGGCTCGGTCGGTCTGATTACCTACATGCGAACTGACTCGACCCGCGTGGGCGAGGCAGCGCTGGGCGAAGTTCGCGACTTTATCAATGGTCAGTACGGCGCGAGCTATCTGCCCGAGACGGCCGTTCACTATCGTTCGAAGAAAGGCGCGCAGGACGCGCACGAAGCAATTCGCCCGACCGATGTGACGCGCACGCCGGATTCCCTGGCGCAATATCTCAAGCCCGAAGAGTTGAAGTTGTACCGTTTGATCTGGCAGCGTTTCGTTGCGTCACAGATGATGCCGGCGCTCTTCGATCAGACCACCATCGATATCCAGGCGGGCCGGCTGGTCTTCCGCGCTACGGGTTCGGTGCAGAAATTCGACGGCTTCCTAAAGGTTTACCAGGAAGGCCGCGATGAGAAAGTTGCCGACGACGAAGACGAGCGGACCTTGCCGCGGGTGACCGCAGGCGAGACGCTGACGCTTAACCAGATCGATCCGGAACAACACTTCACTGAGCCGCCGCCGCGCTTTACCGAAGCCACGCTGGTCAAGGCCCTGGAAGAGAAGGGTATCGGCCGGCCTTCGACTTACGCGGCGATCATGACGACCATCCAGGATCGCGAGTATGTCGAAAAGAAGGAATCGCGATTCCACCCCACGGCCCTGGGCAAGACGGTCAACGACGTTCTAATCGACGGCGGCTTTGACGATCTCTTTAATGAGACCTACACCGCGAGGATGGAGCACGAACTGGATGAAATCGAAGAGGGTAAGCTGAAGTGGACCGACGCCTTAACCGAGTTCTATGACAAGTTCAAGCTTGATCTGGCTCAATTTACCAAGTATTCCGCCGAAGTTAAGACTAAGGAAACGCCGACTGACGAAGTTTGTTTGAAATGCAATACGCCGGGGATGGTGCAAAAGCTCGGCCGTTTCGGCAAGTATCTCAAGTGTCTGGAATGTGGCGCCACGCGTGACGCCGAACCGGTCGCGGCGGATGGAGGAGCCCAGGCGCAGACATCGGCCAATGGCGAAGAAGAGCCCGAAGTCTGTGAACTATGCGGCAAGCAGATGCAGTTGAAGCGGGGCCGGTTCGGACCGTTCTATGGTTGTTCGGGCTATCCCGACTGTCGCAACATCCGCAAGATTTCCAAGAGCGGCCAGGTCTCGGCGCCGCCGGAAGTTCTGGATGAAAAGTGTCCGGTTGACGACGCCCAGCTAGTGAAACGGCAGGGACGATTTGGAGAATTCATTTCCTGCTCGAACTATCCCAAGTGCAAGTACATCAAACGCGAGACCACTGGGGTGGCATGTCCGCGGCCGGGCTGTAAAGGCGAAATCATCGTTAAGCGATCCAAGCGCGGCAAGATCTTCTATGGCTGTGCGGAGTATCCGAAATGCGAAATCGTTTATTGGGACAAGCCGGTAATCGAGAAGTGTCCTCAGTGCAGCGCGCCATTTCTTTTAGAGAAGACGACGAAGAAAGGTACGACTCGCCGTTGTGCTAATGAAGACTGTGGCTATAAGAGCGACCTCACTCCACTGCCTGCACCTGAACCGGCGGCGCAAGAGAAGCACGCCTGATAATTTTCGATTTTTCTTATTACGTTTTGTATTGTTCAGCCTAGCAGCTTAGGGGCTGCTTAATGCTGGGAGCGCGGACGCTCTCGTCCGCACCTGAGCGCGCAGCGCGAACAGTTTTTGTCAAAAGAATTGAGCGTGCTACGCACGCTGTGCGGACGAGGGCGTCCGCGCTCCCAGCATTAACGGCCCTCTTGCTCTAAGAGGCAGAGTCTGGGAAGCAACAAAAAATGATCAGACTGGTTCGTTGAGGTACGCTGCTGAGTACTCGACATAATTCTGCCAGTAACGAGCCAGGCCGGCTACCTCTTCATCGGTCAACGGCCTTTTGACCCTCGCCGGCATTCCCATCACCAGCGACCGTGGCGGGATTATTGTTCCCGGCGAAACGAGTGATCCCGCCGCGACCAGCGACTGCGCTCCGATCCGCACGTCATCCAAAAGGATCGAACCGATTCCGATCAGTGAACCGTGCTCGACATAGCAGCCGTGCAAAGTGACGCTGTGACCAACCGTCACTTCATCTTCCAGGATAGTGGGAAATTCGCCGGTGCGCGTATGCAGCACGCAATTGTCCTGCACGTTAGAGCGATCGCCGATGCGTATATAGAACATGTCGCCGCGGGCGACGGTGCCGAACCAGATAGAAGCCTGTTCGCCAATGTGCACGTCGCCGATTACCTGCGCGCTGTCGGCGATGAAGGCGGTCGGATGAATTTGCGGATGTGTGCCGCGAAAAGGTCGAATCATGATTTTATGATTTCCGAGTTTGAAGAGAGATCTAGATCAGGCAACTGGTTTTCCTTCATGTATTCCTTGACCCAAATACTAAGCCGCGCCCTAAATGCTTTTGTTCGTTACACTTAGCTTGCAGACTCGGCGTGTCCTGGCTCCGGTAGGAGCCAGATGTTTATAGCACACGATCCGAGTTTGGGAACACAAAGCTCCGTTAGGAGCGAAATGTGACGCCCCTACCGGGGCTAGGATCGAAAAGAGGTGCCGTGACTATAAACATCACGTCCCTACGGGACTTAGGATTGTCGGTGAAGCTTCACTGCGATCTGGCTACATAACCGCGACGTGTGCGCACGTGTAACCCACCAATGCCGGGGGCAACATTTATTCTGCGATACTCTTCCACGGCCGCTTCCGCTAGCGGCCGTTTTGGCGTGTAGGTCACGACGTATTGACTGTCGATCTCGCGCGCGATTTCATCGGCTTGCGGGCCCATCTCGGCTATGGCTCGCGGGACAAAGGCCAATCCTCCGGTCTCCGCGGCCAGACCCCCCAGCCATGACTCAGCTTGAATGGTAGCTTCTTTGTAAGCCTCGCGCTTTTTGCGCATCTCGAAATCAGTGTCAACTATTACGTAGATCTTTTTCCATTTCTTGTAATCCGGCTTATTAGGATACATGAGTTCGTCCGCGATATCCTTGGCGCTCTTTCTCTTCTTGTTGGTAATTTTCACCAGGGGATTCTGCTTGTCGATCTTCTTACGTCCGAGGGCTCCGTAACTGATTACGTGCACGGTAACGTTGCTATCAAGCAGTTGTCTGATCGCTTCATTCAGTGACTCCGCATCGTCAGAAGAATCCACGCCATCTGTAATCAGGACAATGTGACGCGTCCCTGCGGGCACCTCCTTCAATCGCTGGGCCGCGGCGAATAAGGCCTTTATCAACTGCGGCCGCGTGCCCGAAATCAACTTCGTCTTGAGAACTCGAATTAACTGCTCTCGATCAGTCGTCCAATCATTGACCAGTTCCAGATGGCTGCTGAATTGAATAGTTGCGACTCGATCGCCGGGTCTCAGATTTGAAATCAAACGAGTGGCAATGTCTCGGGTTATGCTCAAGCTCATCGCGGAATTTAGTCCGCCACCTGTATCTAACAACAGCAGAACGTTAGCCGGAATGCGGCGCACGCTTCTGACTGTTTGGCGCACATCATCCTCAAAGACGAGAATGTCTTGCGGCTCCAGCGCGGCACTGAGATGCCCGCTGTCGTCATAAGCGCTGACGGGAATGACCACCTCTTCAGTAAAGACTTTGACCTTCTCTTGAGATTCGATGATCGGAGGAGTTGACTGAGGAGTGGGCTTTGGCGAAATCTCTTGTGCATGACCGCCCGCTGCGGCCGCAAAGGCGATGACCGTCATGGTGAGTTGGATTAGCCGACGATGTGATTTCATGGGACACTCAGTGTGTGTCAGAAGCCCGACCGTCAGGGAGGGCTCATCCGCGAATCAGGCCCTCCCTGACGGTCGGGCTTCTGACACAGTGGCTAG
>JAWWPL010000031.1:0-10063 GCA_033850605.1 Blastocatellia bacterium
CTCAGAGAGATAAGTTTGGTCGCTTCGATCGACACATCAGCATGTGTGAATGATCAGAGTTGGGCAATTCAAGTGAGATAGTTTGCGTAGCTCGAATTGAAATTCTGCGAAGAGTAACGATTGAGAATCGTGATCGGTTTTGCGAATCAAATGTCGTCAGCGAAAGAGAGGAGTAAAGATCCATTCGTCGTGACGATCGATGCCGTAGTAAGTGATCACAGAGTTGCGTTGACTGCGGCTGGACACTCCGAGGAAAGGGCCGGAAGCACTTGCGGAATTATCTTCGCCACCCGGTGCAGTACCTGTTGATTTAGTGTCGAGCACGTTAGTCATTTGCGGGATCATTGAGGCCAGCGCACTAAAGTCATTTCGCGGTGTAGGTGGTACTCCGCCGCTGTAAACGGTGAGGTTCTTAACCAGTGCGCCAAAGTCCTGCGAGGTTGGTGCGATTAGCTTCCACTCGCCGGTGCTGGATAGTGGATCCTTTGCGGCCGCGGTCCTGAGAATTTGCAGCCGCTTGGTTCTTCCCGGAAGCTGGATACCTTCCAGCAGTTGATCCATGTTCGTAGGCAGGGAGTTTGTTCCCTGACCGCCCCGGCTTCGATAGTACGAGCGAATGGCGTCAGCCACTTGTTCGCCCCTGAAAATGGCCTCTTTCTCGCGTTCGCGCTGGCTTTGCTGCTTTACGTTCGATGTGGCAGCCATAGCGAACAAGGCCATCAGGGTCATCAGGACGAGCAGCGAGACCAGGGCATAGCCACTCTCGCCGTTCGCGTTCATAGCCCGGCTGGCGAGTTGCGAATGATGCCTGACGTGGCGCTGACTCTTAACGCCTCGAGCTGACTGATTTGAGGTGGCGGGATGATTCATATGAATCTTGCGATTTCGATTCCCCAATGCGCGGTTCACAACTCTGGTTCTTCATCGCTCACCCGCACCGGTGGCCGGAATTGCGGGTTCGTTGATGAGGAGTCAGCGGTAAAAGCAATTGTATGCCTAATCTTCAAAGTGGCATCGATCAGAACCACTTCTTTCTCAGAGATACTGTTAACCCGAAAGCGTCCTGCAAGCAGATCACCGCGTTGCACGTTAAGAAGATCTTTGCTGCTCTTGTCTTGCAACACCGCCGTATCGTTGAAATGCGGCTTCCCGATAATGCCGATGTAGTTATAGTTCGGCACCGGTGGCGGCGTGACCGTCAGAGTTAAGTAATTCGAGTAGACCTTGCCGTCGTTATTGCGCACCGAGACTTGTCGTGGACCGGGATTAGCAATTAGCGCCGCCGGCACGGTGGTGAATAGCTGCTGCGCATTAATGAAACGAGTAGGCAGGTCCTGGCCATCGATCGTGATGTGCAGGCCGGGTGTGAACTTGTCTCCCATGACCTGAAGACTGAAATCGGCAGTGCGCGCATAGATGTTACCTGGCATCAACGAAGTAGCCGTCAGAGGCGGAGGGGGGACAGGTGTTGGCGTCGGCACATAAGGGACCTTCACCTGAGGTTGGGGCGGCTCGTAGTACGCAAAGATATTACGGTCTGCTTCGGACGCTGCGGCGACCGTGGGGTTGTATGCGATCGGCTGAAACAACGAAGGATCATCGGTTACGGTTACGGTTTCGGCAGAGTCCTTTACGATCCTCGTTGGTGTAGGTGACGCCTTAGCGATGGTGTTGTTGGTCGGCGTTTTGGTTGAGCTACCGCCAAAGAACACATAACCAAGCACCGCAATTGAGGCGACCCCGAGCACACCGGCCGCAATCATCTTCTTTTTTTCGTTCGGATTGTTGGGATCAAAGAGTTGCATTGGTTTAAGTCCGATCTAAACGGTTTCGGTCTGCTTATTAAACGCTCCCTGGGCATTACGGTTCCCCGGGTTGACGACGGCTTCGATTAGTTTGATGCCGCGGGCGCGCTTTTTACGTCAGGCCGCTGAAAATATGTCGACAGGTCGAGGCGCAGACTCACCAGCGAGCCGCGAGTTCCCGCCGGCACAGTAACTACAGGATTCACGGCCGCGCCCGTTCGGGTCGCGCCCGCGCGGGGCTGTCCAGCAACACTTCGCGGCGCGGGCGTGGGCAGATCCAGGACTGCGCCGGAGTCTCTGACGCTCTCAAGCTCGACTGAGTTAATGATCAGAAAGTGATGGCTCGCCTCAATGTCGTGCACAAAATGGCGCACTCGCTGATAAGGTCCTTCGACCGTCACGCTCACTAGAATTCCAGGATACGTGCTCTGCCATTTGGCAATGCCTTGCTTCTCAGCGTTATCTGTCGCCTGACCCTGAGCTTTAGAACCGATGGGCTCCAACGGCGCATAGGTCGGACCTGCAGTGTTGCGCAGCCCATTGTTGCGGATGATGTCATTGATCTCGGTGTATAGCGTCAGTCGTCCGGATCCGGATACGGCCAGCCAACGATCCTCAAAGTCCTTCACACTTGCGACTCTCTGATCGACCGCCTCGCTGGTAAGCTGCGTGTCGCCATAGAGTTTTTCGGAGGTGCGCGCCTGCGTCTGCAACTGATCGCGTTCGCGTTGCAAAGATTTCAAACGAGAATCAGCGGGCAGATAAAAATAGAAGTAAGCAAAGACAGTCATCAGGGCAAGGAGCGCTGCGCCCGCAAGACCTATAAGCTCTGGCAGGCCGATCACATTCAAAGCCGGCGCACGCTTCAATTGATCGATGCGAATCGAAATCTGCCGGCGGTCAGCCAGCGCAGGGCCTTGCATTGGTTGTTCCTGGCTCATTGAGTTTTGGGCTTCTCTCCGGCAGTGTCGACGGGCCGGTTGTTCTTCTCGGTCGGCGCAATGGATATACCCGCGCGAGGCGTATAGGTCACGTCCATTTCATATTCAGCGCCACTCTCACCGTGTCCTCTTTGGAGAGTCGTGGTTCTCATCTCCGCGTGAAATACTCCCTGCCCTTCCATGTCCTGGATCATTTGCGTAATGAGTGTGGGGTTTTTGCTGGCCACTGTCAGATCGAGATTCGCGATGGTGCGATCATCCTGGGCCCGCACTCCCTTAACGACAATTCGCGAGATGCGCACGCCACCGGGCAAGGCTGCCTCGAGATCGGCGAACAGCTGCGACCAGGAAAACCTTTTCCGATCGACAAGCATGTGGGCGGATTTAAGGGCCTTCTGTTGTTCGGGCGTTAGAGCGGTCTTGATCGCTTCGGCGCGCTGGTTAAGGGCGCTGATGTCCTTCTGCAATCTGGTGACATCGCTCTGCGTCGTAGCGACCTTTGCGTTCGTCTGAACCGTCGATTTGGCGATCAGAATTAAGGCAATCAACGACGCCAGGCTCACAATGATTGCGACCGTCCAGGGGAGCGCCCGATTGCGGAAGGGATTGCTCGCGAGATTGAGCTTAGCTGTCATGACTGCTGCTTACCTTCAATTAAAAGCCAACGTTCATTAAAAAGGATACACGCCAGCCGCGAAGTGGCGCAAACCCGGCCCTGCCGGCGGGGCGACAGCAACAGAGTTACACGTTGAGCAAGAAGATAGGTTTCGGAAACAGCGCGTAATAAAACTAGGCGCTGGCGCTCATTTGATGCCGGTCGAGCTTTAGGTAGAGACCCCGGCGAGTAAGGCCAAGTTCGCGCGCGGCCCGCGAAATATTGCCATTATGTTTGCGCAATGCCTCGGCAATCATGCGCCGTTCGACTTCAGCCAGCGCGTCCGCCAGGGTGACGTTTTGCAGCGGCACCGTGACGGAGGGACCGGTACCTCCGGCGTTGATCGGCGTAACTGTACCCGGCGGCGTGACTGGCGCACCCATATGGCGTAACTCGGGCGAAAGTTGTTCCGGCGTAATAATCGTCCCGTCTTCGCTGCGCGCGATCACCCTTTGTACTTCGTTGCAGAGTTGGCGCACGTTACCCGGCCAGCCCGCCACCATTAGCAGGTCGATTGCCTGCGGGGTGATCTGAATATCGCTGCGGCCAAATTTCGCCGAGTAATGATTAACGTAGTAATTAACAATCGTAGGAATTTCCGAGCGGCGCTCCCGCAGCGGCGGCACCCGCAGGCGGATCACATTCAATCGATAGTAGAGGTCTTCGCGAAACCTGCCCTGCGCCACCATCTCTTCAAGGTCACTATTTGTAGCGGCGATGATCCGCACGTCTACTTTAACCGGTCGTTGCTCTCCGAGCGGCTGGATCTCGCCTTCCTGAAGGAAGCGCAAAATCTTTGGCTGCACGTCGAGCGGCAGATCCCCTATCTCATCAAGAAAAAGGGTGCCACCTACCGCTGAGCGAATCACGCCGGCGGAGTCCTTTACGGCTCCGGTGAATGCTCCGCGACGATAGCCGAAGAGATAACCTTCGGAAAGTTCTTTTGGCACCGCCGTGCAGTTGAACGGAACGAAGACCTTGTCTCGGCGAGTTGAGAGCGCATGAATTGCTCGGGCGACCAGTTCTTTTCCGGTTCCGGATTCACCAGTAACCAGGACCGTGACATCCGACGAACGGATTTTATGAACTTCTTCGACCAGGCGCGTCATTGCCGGACTCGAGTGGATAAACCCCGGCATCAGGCTCGCACCCGCCATGGTGCTTTCGTCTTCGGACCCCTGACCTGCATGACCCTTTATGCGCAGCGCGCAAACGTCCATTCCCAACTCAACTACGCGCAGCAAAGGATCCAGGGAAAGTCCACCCGGAAGCGCAGCGCGTTCGCGCGGAGAGATTAAGAGCGTGGCGGGCGGCGCGTTGGTAGATTTCAAAGGGACAATGGCGATGTCGTGTTTTTTTGCGAACGCTTCGATTTGCGGGCCCTGCTTCAGAGTCGCAAATTCATCAGCCAGCGCGGGGGCTTCATTCTTAGTACAGCCATGAGCAATGACCACTCGTTGCCGGCCACCTTCTTCGGGCTCGATCACCACGACCTTGTTACAGTTCGTTTCCTGGCGAATTACCGCCGCCAGTTCGCGCAGCAGCAACTCGCGCGAGGCGACGGCCTCCGCCAGTCTCAACGTTTGCAGTTGCACGACGGTGTCGCGCTGGAGCAGCTGTTGCGGTCTGGTCTGATCGAGCTTAGCCGCAGCCTCTTCGGCGCGATCTAGATCTATCGGCGCACCCAGTTCGCGGAAGATGTTTACCGCGCGCGACAGGTGTTCGGCAGCGCGGTCGGGCTGGGCCATGGCGTAAGCGCGCCCGAGTTCGTAGTGCGCCCGGCCGCTCCGGTACCGATCGCCGAGGAGATCGAAAATGGAAACGCTGCGACCGAAGTGCTGGGCCGCCATCGCGGCATCGCCCCGGGCCATTTCCAGCAGCCCATGTACGCGTTGTGCCTCGCCCGACAAGAGCAGGTCAGTGGGCGAATCCGTGATCAGTTGCGCCAGGCTCTGGAGGTTAGCAGCGGATTCCTCCGTCGCCCCGCATTCCAGGGAAGCTTCCGCAAACAAGAGTCGCGACTCGCAAATCGCCTGCCGGTCTCCGATCAGTTCGGCGAGTTCCAGCGCGGTCTTTGCGGTGGCCAGCGCCTCAACACCTTGCTTCATTGCCAGGTAACAACGGCCCAGCGTGCGCTGCGTCTGACACATGTACCATTTGTTCCCGCGCTCATTGGCCAAAGTTATCGCGCGTTGCAGATAGCTGTGGGCTTCGTCGAGGTCGCCGCGCAAGATACATAACTCGCCCAGTGAGTCGAGAATCATTGGCACTTCGGCGCCTTGAGTATCGGCTTCGGTAGCGATCGCCAGGGCTCGTTCCAGCGCTTCCTGGGCGCGGTCCCAGCGGCCAGTGAGCACCAGATTCATACCGAGATTGTTATAGGCGTCCGCGGCACTCTTCCGGTGATCAGTTCGTTCGTAATAGCCGATCGCTTTTTCAAGATAGCGAATCCCTTCTTGAGGATGCTTCAGAAACCAGCAGGCGCCTGCCATGTTTGAGTAGATGCGGCCGAGCAGGAAACTAGCCGGGTGGTCGCCAGCCAACTTCAGAGCCTGCCCGAAGTTTTCTAAAGCCTGCTCGTGCAGTCCTTCCTGCACATCCGCGGCCCCCAGTCCGAAGTAACTTTCGGCTAGTCCCCGCCAATCGCCGCTCTGTCGATAACTCTCCAGGGCTCGATGCGAATAGTCACGCGCGATGGGGTACTCGCTGATGCTGCGATAAACGCGCGCCAAGGCTGCATACGCAGCTCCGACTTCTGCGCCCTCTTCAGGCAAGTCGCGAAGTGTTGATTTTAGCAACGCGATGGCTTTGGGATGATCGCGGTTGTAGTTATAGGCCAGCGCGACTTGCACCTGCAGTCGCGCGCTTAGAGTGAGATCAAGTTTGGCGCGCGCCTCGGGATCTTCATACATTGCCACCGCATCGAGCGACTCGCGATGCTGACCCTGCATTTCGAGCGCGATCGACAACGCGCAACGTGCTTGGGCCAATAGTGCGGGTTGAGTGCGTGTTTGTGCGAGTAACGAGCTCAGACGCGAGCGCGCCTCAGTGGTCAGGCCCTGGTCGAGCAAGCCGCGCACTGCTTCCAATTCGCCAGCCAGGGCTTCCGGAGAAGCCTTGGCGGCGCGTGAACGCAGCCGCACGCGAGCGTGCTCCAGATTAACAACAGCATTGTCCGAGTTATCTTTGCTCAAGCGGCTCCCCGGGAACATTAATCGCCTAATACTGCAACTTCTGTAGCTGTCCTAAAAAGTTAGTAAAAGCTCAATGGGTTGCGCTTTTCACCTCTGGCGTCCAGGGCAGGACATGACGAGCTCAGACAGCAGCGCGGCTGATAGCCTTTAAACGACCTGAAAATACCACACTCTGGAAGCATCGTCACGCATTCATCCGGATCGTTTGGGATGCACTCTAACGTGGAAATAAGAGAATGGCGTCACTGACCGGTCGTTCGCCCGAAGCGTCCGAAGGCTTGTTTACTAATCTATTCCTGATAACCATCGTAGTGGACCCACCGCCATCCAGATTGATTGCTTCCACGGCGCCAAACTCCAGTAACAAGTCGGCCAACATAGTCAGCGACATGCCGATGCTTTCGCCTGGCTGACGGCCATCGACGGTAACCAAAAGGACTTGTCCGGACTTTAGTTTTGCAATTGCGGTGCGCGGATGGCCGTCACTGACAAAGCTGGGCAGGATTTTTTCAGCCGTATTGGTTATCTCAACGCGGCCGTTTTTGATCAATTGGGGCCCGCCACCAATGACGTTGGTTGTCTGCTTCCAAAAATCCGTCAGCTCTGTTTCAACCGGAGACAAATTGAGGAGCAGTTGTACTGGTGTGCCTCGACGAAGGTTCTTGAGGGCCCATTCACGGGCGGTGCCTGAGGTTGAGATCACAAAACCATCCGCGGGGATGGCACTGCTGCCTTTCAGATCGCGCCAGTCAACAACCCAACCGCGGCGCACAACTATTTCCAAGCCGCTCGGGTCAGTTAACGTTGTGCGATGGAACTCTGGAGTGAACACGATCAATTCGTTGTCAGCCCGTGGCCGGTTAAGGCCATTGATCGCGTGCTGCACTTGTGGCCCGCGCCTCCTGCGCGCGTCTCCAACGGCGCCACGTTCCGACCTTTTCGCGTTCGGGCCCAGGGCAATTTGTCCGTCGAACTTCAGGTGCCCGAAAATCAATTCTTGCCCGCCGGCTCTGTCGATCAGCCCGACCGCCGCACGAGCGTTGTTTGATTCGCTCAGGATTTTCCCGTCGAGCACTTCCACGCCCACTGAATCTCCGCGATAAGTCCCAGTCGTGCGAAAGTAGCCGCTGTTGACCGCCGCCAACGCTCCGTACCTCGCCGCCATCGAACTCACCGTCTCCAGGCCGACTGCCTCATCCAACGCGTGAACCAATCGCAGGCGCGCCTGGCTCAGGTCAATGCGCAGCATGTTAATGAACCAGGGTCCGGTCGCCTCCTTCTCGGATTTGTAACCACGAGTGATTTGGATGTGCTCGACGCCGGAGACGATGAATTTGGATTTCTGATTGGCAGCTTGATCCGCTTGAGTGGCGCGTTTCGTTGCTGGCTCTTGTGCGCGGGTAGCTGTCCTCGGTCCAAGACAAGAGACGAGAAGCGAACACAATAGAAGAGTAGGCAGACTTTTCCTGAAAGTCCTGCGTAACCAACGATGGTTATGATTTGTTACTGATAGCATTCCTATTTGCGGCTTCGCCGCCTGAGGTGCGAAAAGGCTTTGCCTTTCCGATACATGTCCTTGTTTCCCCTGAGGCTTTGCCTTGAGACCGAGGCGTAGCCTCGCTCTGTTGGTGAATGTAACGGAAAGGCAGAGCCTTTCCGCACATCGGGCGGCAGAGCCGACAAATTCAACGAAAGTGTTCAGGCTCGTCCACAATTTCCCAATGGATCTGGCTGTGCATATCAATCTGTTTCAATAACACACCGCATTCGTCGTAAAAGTCGTACATGCCTTCATGAAAGTTCTGCTTGTCCACTCGCGTAGCCTTTGGAAGAATCTCCGTCGATCCGTCGGGATATGTAATTTTCATCGTCAACATAGATTCCCGGGACTTCTCTCTGCCGCGGCCAAGTGTGGGGCTGGGCATCATATCAGGCACCGCACCCATTCCTTGACACCCCTCAGACCGCCCCTTATCATGCTTGTTTCCGCGTAGACCGGAATCTTCGCCTGGCAACGTATGTTCGAGTCTCTTTCCGACAAACTAAAGCGGACGCTGAAGAATCTGCGCGGCGAAGGCGTCCTGACCAAAGAGCACGTGGATGCGGCTCTACGGGAAATTCGGCTGGCCCTGCTGGAAGCCGACGTCAATTATAAGGTCGCCAAGGACTTTATCGCAGCGGTCAAGGAGAAAGCCGAAGGCCAGCAGGTCTGGCTGGAACTGAAGCCGTCCGAACAGGTTGTAAAGATCGTTTTCGACGAGTTGGTGGACCTTCTGGGCGGGCAATCTTCACGCCTGGTTTTCACCAAGACGATTCCCAACGTCGTAATGATTGTCGGCCTGCAAGGTTCAGGCAAGACAACTTCGACCGGAAAGATCGCCCGTTGGCTGGCGCAGAACCAGGATCGCAAGCCGCTGCTGCTTTCTACTGACGTCTACCGGCCGGCGGCGCGCGAACAGTTAAAGGTCATCGCAAAGGCGACGGGCCAATCGATCTTTGAAAAGCCTGAGACGAATGATCCGCTCGAGCTTACCCGCGCGGCGCTGCAACAGGCGCGCGACGTTGGCTATGACACGCTGCTGATCGATACGGCCGGCCGCTTGCACATTGACGATGAGTTGATGGAAGAGCTGGTTTCGATCAAGAGCGAAACGCATCCGGTCGAAATCCTTTTTGTCGCCGACGCGATGACTGGACAGGACGCGGTGCGGTCGGCCGAAGAGTTTCACCGGCGGATCGGCATCACTGGCGTGGTCCTGACCAAGATGGACGGAGATGCGCGCGGCGGCGCGGCCCTGTCGATCAAACAAGTCATCGGACAGCCGGTGAAGTTTGTCGGCGTAGGCGAGAAGTACGACGCCCTCGAACCGTTCTATCCTGATCGAGTGGCCCAGCGCATTTTGGGCATGGGCGATGTGCTGTCGTTGATCGAGCAGGTCCAGGACAAAGTCGATCAGGACGAGGCCGAAGCGCAGCTGAAGAAGCTGCAGAAGAACCAGTTCACGCTCGATGATTTTCGTTCACAGCTGCGGCAGGTAAAGAAACTCGGTTCTTTCTCAAAGATTCTCAAATTGTTGCCGGATCAGCTTCTGGGCGGCGTCGGCATGCCGGATTTGACCGACGAGCAAACCGAGATGATGGAGAAAGAGATGAGGCGCACCGAAGCGATCATCGATTCGATGACCGGCGAAGAGCGGGCCAATCACCTGATCTTAAACGCCAACCGGCGGCGGCGGATTGCGCGGGGATCGGGAACAACGGTGGCCCAGGTCAACGCGCTCATCAAGCAGTACACCGAAATGCGTCGCATGATGCAGGGAATGTTCAGCGGGGGCGGCCTGCGCGGTAAGATGATGCGCCAGATGGCCGGCATGTCAGGCTTGTCCGGGATGGAAGGCGAGGGCGGCGACGCAATGATGGGCGGACTTCCGGCCTTACCGCCGGGCCCGTCGCGAAGAAAGAAAAAGA
>JAWWPL010000033.1:0-2632 GCA_033850605.1 Blastocatellia bacterium
TAAAGTCTCCGCTTCGTGTATTTCGTGGATCGTTTCTACCTCAAGAAGCGCCAATCGCAGAAGATAAGTAACTAACGAGGAGAGCAAGTCGCAGGTGAACCCGCATTCCATCTCACTCTGTCGCCTCGGGTAAATCTTTTCCGCGCCAATCGCGCCCAGGCTCTACTCGTCTAACGTAGATCGAAGCTCCCTGCACCCGCTCGACTGTCACGCGGTCGCCCGCTTCCAGAGGCTCATCGCTATCCACGGGATAAGCTGTCCAGGTTGATCCAAAGACTTTGACCGCGCCTTCATGGAGTGCGCCCCGGCTGGAGGAAACCACAGTCCCGATTTTGCCCGGCAACCCTTCGACTCCTGATTTCAGGTCGCCGCCAGTCGTCTCGCGGGAGAAGTATTGAACGAAGATTGTGCGCGACGCCGCCGTCAGGGCAATCGAAACAATGGCGAAAATCAGAAATTGCGCAGACATGCTGTGGACCCCAACCAGGGCGGCAAATGCTGCCACCAGGGCCCCGATTCCAAACCACAGCAGCACAAAACCGGTGGTAAAGATTTCGGCTACGATGAGCACCGCGCCGAGAATGGTCCAGACGATCCAGAGATAGTTTTCCATTTAAGTGGCACAGACTTCAGTCTGTGATTCGTAGTGTCTTGTTCGGATGGTTCACAGACTAAAGTCTGTGCCACTAAGACTGCCTCAGCCCTTTAACATATTCCTTAAGACAAACCAGATGTTCGCCGGCCGCTCTGCCAGACGCCGCATGAAATAAGGATACCAGTGTTTACCATAGGGGACATACACTCGCATTCGATAGCCGTCACGAGCCAGTTGATCCTGCAGATCGCGGCGGATGCCATAAAGCATTTGAAACTCAAACGCCTCTTTGCCGATGCCTTCACGTTGCGCAAAATCGATCGTTGCGTCGATCATCTTCGGGTCGTGAGTCGCAATTCCGTGATAGACCCCGCTGGCCAAAAGCAGCTGCATCACCCGCACGTAGTTATCATCAACATCTTTCTTGGACGGATACGCGACGTCCGGCGGCTCGTTATACGCGCCTTTGCAGAGGCGGATACGGGCCGGAATCTTCAGCAGATCGCGAGCGTCGTCCATGGTGCGAAACAGGTACGACTGGATGACGATGCCGACATCATTGAGTCCGAACTCAGCGCGCAGACGTTTAAAAACATCAATAGTCGGCTGAGTCACATTCGATCCCTCCATGTCGACGCGCACAAAGTTGCCACGGCGGGCGGCGTCTTCGACGATGCGGCGGGCATTGCGATAAGCGAGTTCCGGATCGATCACCAGACCAAACTGACTCAGCTTGATCGAGACATTCGAATCAATGCCCGTTTCATCGATCCGAGCGAGGACATCAAGGTACTCGCGAACTTCACTCTCAGTCTCAGCGATGCTGCCGACTGATTCGTTCAAATGATCGAAGGATGCGGTGCACCTATGCGCGTTTAAGTCGCGAATTGCGGCCACCGCTTCGTCAATATTTTCACCAGCAATAAAGCGAGTTGTGAGTTTTTTGAAAAGGCCGAACCTGGCGGCAAACTCTTTCAACCATTCCTGTCGGGACAGGTAAATCAGCGCGCTTCGCGTTACCATTTGTTCGGTGATGATTGCTCGCTATGCTATCCTTGCGTCGCCGTCTAATCCCTTGAATAGTTGAAGTTCGAAGGTCAGATCTCGATGCGCTGGAAACTGCTCATCATAGCCTCTCTTGCCGCGGCATTCGTTGGTTGCGTGCTTTGGTCCACGCTGGTTATTGGCGCCTTCGGTAATGCCCGAACCCTTGCACGCAACGATTGGCTGCTACTTTCAACGATGGTTTTGCCCCTGGCGGTAGCTTTTTATTCTGGTATCTTCGTTTATCGTCACACGGCGCGGCGACGAAAAACCCAGGCAACGATTACCGTGGTTCTCGCCCTCGTGCTTAGCTTGGTTGCTTATCTCATGGCTTGGGCTATTCTTCCCGACAGACTTTATATTCCGCGCAGCTATGAAGTACGCCACGCTCGCTAGATTAATCCAGTTCGTGTGATTTAGTGGATCGCCTGCCGTAACAAAGACTCGATCCACGAAATCACACGAAGCCAGAAGAAAACACCTTCTTTAGAGTTACGTCGGCGAACCTTCACTGGCTGTACTTGCTTCTCTCAGCCCCAACCCGATCTCTTTCTGCACCGGCTTTAAAGCGTCGATCACGAATCGAATGTGCTCGTCCAGCTCAACGCCCAGTTCAGCGACACCCTGATGAATGTCTTCGCGGTTGACTGAGCGAGCGAAGTGCTTGTCTTTCAATTTCTTCTTTACTGAAGAAACTTCCATGTCATCGAGACTGCGCGACGGTCGTACCAGGGCACAGGCTACGAGAAAACCGCACAACTCATCCGTGGCAAACAGCGCTTTAGCCATGTCGGTATCTCGCGGCACGCCCGTATAGGTCGCATGACCCAGGATGGCCCTGATTATTCGA
The DNA here is from genome assembly GCA_033850605.1 of Blastocatellia bacterium. Taxonomy (GTDB): domain Bacteria; phylum Acidobacteriota; class Blastocatellia; order Pyrinomonadales; family Pyrinomonadaceae; genus UBA11740. The sequence goes on from JAWWPL010000033.1 coordinate 2,490, forward strand.
TCGGGATAGCCCCGGCCGCACAAAATGTTCGAACCGGTAAACGGGTGTTGGTCCGCGGCCGGAAACATCTCGTAGTCAAAGTCGTGCAAGAGGCCGACCAGACCCCATTCATCTTCATCGGCATCGGGCTCGCCGTAGCGTTT
>JAWWPL010000035.1:0-5972 GCA_033850605.1 Blastocatellia bacterium
CAGTGAGACGGTCTGAGCGGCCACGCGTCTCGATGAGATTTGCCCTCCACCTACATCGCGCACGGAATAAGCTGGAGGCTTCCGATCCGAGGAGTCTCTGTCGCGGATTGCCAGACCCAGACTCGAGCCAGTATCAAGCAGGGCCCGATCACCATTGTCGAGCATCACGAAAGGTCTACGGCTGGTTCCCTCGTGAAGCCACCGCACCACCGCGCCCTCTTCAGGTTGTTCGTTGATGCGTATTGGATCGCTGCGCGGATCGAATGCTGACAATTCGCGCTGAGGCAAGTCGACGACGTATCCCAACGGCGAAAATGCCTCAGTCGGATCGAGCACGCCATCGAGATCGCGAGGCAGTCCAGCGATGATCATTGCCTCGCCCTTGTCAGGCAGATAATTCTCCCGATCACCAATCGCCAGACTTTGAATCGAAGCACTACGGGCTGTCGTCGAAACCCCGCTAAGACCGGCGATGGATGTGCGACCGCCCTTGATCGTTACCCGAGCTTCATCGGCGACCCTTTGTGAAAGGAGCGTAGCTCCAGCGCCCGTATCAATCGCAAAATCGTATGGCCCGACAGAGTTAATCCAAGTTCTGACGATGAGGCCTCGTCCGGGCACTTCCCGAAACGAGACCGGTGCGGGAATGCTCCGCGCGGCCGGCTGCTGCTGTCTGCCCTGATTACCGAAAACAGAAAGGGCAGCTCCAAATGAAACTGCCCTTCCCACGGTTGTCAGGCTAAGGAATAGCGCAAACAGAAGTTTCGCCTTACTGCTCATGCCACAGTGTCCTGAATCTTCGCTGCCTTAATAGCGACGAGTGCGTTTGCGAATCTTGTAAGTGTAGAGAGCAGAACTACCGAGTCCCGCCAGCGCACCGATTCCCGCGCCCCTCTTGCCGCCGATCAGGCCGCCGAGTAACGCGCCGCCGCCCGTGCCCATGGCCAGCGTCAGCTTATCGCGGTGCTTCTGCCAGAATGTTCTTCCGCGCGGCGCCGAACCATAGTCGTAATAGGCCCTGCGGCTGCTCGAATAGCGGCGGGCTCGCGTGGACGAAGCATTATAGGATGCTGGGTACGTCCCCACTTTCTCGGTGTTTGCCGCCGCCGTAGAACAGGCCGAATAGCCCTGATCGAAACCCTGCCGATAGGCAGTCTGTTCCTGCGTCGTGCTGAACTGCGAACCGTTCTCGGCCGCTATCTGGTCCGGTGTTTTTTCCGTCGAATTCGTCGTCGTCGGCGTAGTCTCATAACTCGTTTTTGCCGCGCTCGCGGTTGTGGTTGAACGGGTTACGAGAGAGCCGATGCCCGCGCCCACCAGCGCACCGACCAATGTCAAAGCAAGTAGCATTTTCTTAGTAACTAACATGTCCAATTCTCCTTTTTGCCTGATGGCTGCGACGCCAGGATCTAATCTCGCGCAGTTGATGCGGCAAGATGCATGCCCCAAAAGCGAGTATCTAGTGGGGACTTTCCAGATAATAAGACGTTTACGCGAATTTTCAACCAATCGTCCGCGATCGTAATTGAATTGCAAGAGTGAAGAGCAAGGACGACTGCAAGAACGGACGGGTAAAAAGCGAGCATCGGACGTAGAATGTCCCATATGGAGTTAATTCGTATTCCATATGATCACCTCAACTTTGGTGGGTGGGTGTGGTTCTTAGTCAGCACGCTCGCTGCCGGCGACCGTACCGCGTGGGTGAACTTTTTTAGCGACAGGGCTAATCATGCACTTGCGAAATGGTTGATCGGGCGCTGGCGCAGCATTCTCGAATGCACTCGTTTGCCAGTTGTCGCTGGCGCGTACTTTCGGTAGCCATCCCGGCAAAGGCATCATGAGATATCGAGAAAGGACGTGCGTATATGGTTCGTACATCGCCCTCAGCTCGTCGAGCGTGACCTCGTCCCCCTCCTCATCGCGCAGTGCCACGCCGGTTTCGGAAAGAAGCGAGCGCAGCGCGTCGAGATCCTTTCGGGTCAGGCGCGCGCCATCGTGCTTTACAGGCGACGCATTGAAAATTTGAGATATATCGACGACTGCGTGACGAGCCATCTTAAAAGTAAGTTGGGCCTGCCACTTTGGTATTCCGTCAATGCCCACCATCACCAGACTGCAAGTATCGAGCACGGCATTGAGAGCACCCAGCCAGGACTGATTGTCATGCTGGGATCGAAAGAAGCACAACACGGGATACGACAGATGACTCTCCATCAGGTCGGCCGCCCACATCTCCCAGTCGCTGAGTAATTGATCCAGACTCTCCAGGCTCTGCCCTTCCTGATGCCGTCTCAGCAGTTCGGCCGCGGTCGGCGGCGTACCGGCGCGCGCGTCCAGCATCGAAATGTTCACTTCGCGCCGGGAAAAGGCCTGATAAAGCACTGGGAAATAACCAATCACCAGAGCGAGCAGGCCGAAACCCAGACTGGCCTCAATCACGGTGATCGCCCTGGCCACCCCTCCCACCGGCGCTATGTCGCCCAGTCCGAGAGTAAAGAACGTCGTACCGCTATAGTAAAGATCCGAAAGAATACCGGCGCGTCCGCTGGGCAGGCTGATGTGCGATCCAAAGGCCAAGTGCAGCAGAGCGAAACCGAAAACCAAAGTCGCGGCCCACAGTACCAGCAATGCCAGAAGTGAAAGCGGTCCAAAGACGCTGAGAAAGACTTCGCGTTGTTTGCTCTTGGTAAGCCTGCGGGCGATCGCCGACCATGGCAACCAAACCAAACGATAGAAAGCCCGAGTTAAGCGAAACCGTCGCGTGACACGCCGCGGTAGAACGATCGTCTCGAAGACGTCCCAGAGGACGACTACGATCAGCACCAAACCAATGAGACCCATCAAAATGAACATTGTTTAGGCACGGAAAGAATCAAAGAAAAAGGCCGGGCAAACAAGATGCGTTGCTCCGGCCTCGTTCCGTTTTAACTGGACCGCTCGATTATGCCGCGCGCTGTGCCGGAGCAGCCGGCTTATCGCGCAAGAGCTCGATCGCCTTCTTCATCTGAGTGTCTTCCAGCTGCGGCTTAGGCGCAACCGGCTCTGAAGGCGCGGGTCTGTTCGACGGTTGATTTGGCTTTTCCTCTTCATTGCCGGCAAGGTCTTCGACATCCGCAGCGTCCTGGTTCTCCGCGCGCTTAACTTCTACAGAGGGTGCCAGGCCGGAATGATTTCTATCCTCGCCCAGGAAAGGCTTACCGCTACCCGAAGCCCACTTCACGGTTGTGAGCAACAATCCATCGCCGTCACGCAAAGTAAATAATTCCTGTTCCGCACCGGCGCCGAAACTCTTTTCGCCCACCACGTCGCCGCGTTTATTTTCCAGGAACGCTGACGCGACTACTTCGGCGGCGCCCGCCGTGCCTGAGTCGATCAGAACTACCACCGGACCGCTGAACAGGACCAGCTTGGGATCTGCTTCAAAGGTCTTCAAAACCTTCTGCTCGCGGCCGATTGTTTTCGCTATCTGTCCATCGCGAATGAAAAAGTTCGCGACCGTAACGCCTTCCTGGATTTCGCCGCCCGCTACGTTGCGAAGATCGAGGATAACCTTCTGCGCTCCCTGCTTCGAAAGTTCCTGCAGCCGGGCCCTGGCGTCGGCAGCCTCACCACTGTCCAGGCTATTTATCCGTAACACACCAATTTTGCCCGCTTCCATCCGCGCTTCCGAGGCCGGCGCTCGGAACGAGCCGCGTTTTACGGTCAGCGTCAAAGGCCGGGAACCCGCACGGAGAATCCTCAGCTTCACTTCAGATCCGGCGGTGCCGTTGAGTAATTGTCGAGCGTCGTACAAAGAAATGTCGCGCGTAGCCTTGCCGTCGATATACTCAATGATATCGCCGGCGTGCACCCCGGCTTGATCAGCCGGCGATCCCTTTACCGGAGCCACCACATAAAGGAAAGAAGCGACCTGCGACAGCTCTGCACCCAACCCCACCTGATTGCTCTTGCCGTCGGCGCGATAGTCCTTAACCTGTTCGGGCGTCAGATAAGTCGAATAGGGGTCGAGGCCGTAAGCCAAGCCGCGTAATGCGCCGGCGCGCACCTTTTCCATATTCGGCTCATCTACATAGTCGTCCTGGATGTGCTTGAGCACGCTTTCAAAGATTTTCTGCTGCGCGCCCGGATCGTTCGCGGGTTGTTGAGCGCGAGTGGCCAGCCAGGCGCCGGCAATGGTGTAAACTGCGAGCGTCGCCGATAGTACGATGAGTGTAAATTTGCTTTTAAATGACATCCGTTGAACCTCTAAATAACATCAAAGCCTGGCTGCGCAGGGAAGACTTAAACGAATCGCCAAACGCCTGTATCATACCGTGGCTCTAAAAGGTGCGCAAGCTAGGCGCTGAGTGGCAAACCAAAGTTGGACGATCCAGAAACACCAATCACATCAGATGCAATCCGGCCCGCATCAGCTGGGCGGCTGCTGGCTTTAGATTTGGGCGCCAAGCGCGTAGGCGTCGCTGTTTCTGATGAACTCAGAATAACCACGAATCCTCTGCCGGCAATTGAACGCCGAAGTTGGAAACATCTGCTGCGTCGCGTCGCCGACATCATCGAGTCCTACGATGCTCGGGCGCTGGTGATCGGTTTGCCGCTGAGTTTAGATGGGGCAGAAGGATCGGCGGCCCAGGAAGCGCGCGCAACCGCCGTAAAGTTTCAGCGCTCGCTGCATCTTCCGGTCTATCTACAGGACGAGCGTCTCACCAGTCTTACGGCCACAGCACAGTTGAAAGAATCCGGGCGCAACGCGCGAGAGATCAAAGAACTGGTCGACAGCGAGTCAGCTAGCGTGATCTTAGGTGACTTCATTGCGGTCAGTGCGCATGCCCAGAGCCAGGATCAGGGATAGAAGATCAAATCGGGTGGCCATCAAAAGAAAAACCAGAAGACTCTTGATCGCAATCGCGGTCATTCTGATCATTGTTTGTATCGCGAGCGGAGGATTTTCGCTTTGGCTGTACCGCGATTTACACGCATCGGTAGCGCACGCCAAAGCAAACGATTACATAGAGATTCCGCGCGGGTCGTCGCCGGAGGGAATCGCGAATAAGCTGTTCGCCGAAGGCGTAATTCATCGCACCTGGCCCCTCCTCTTCTATATCAAGCTAACGGGGAGCGCGAAGCTGATCAAAGCAGGCGACTATCGCTTCCCTTCTCCAATTTCAGCTCTGGGAGTTTTGAAAAAGCTCGAAGAGGGTGAACAACGGCTCAGCCGCTTCACGGTAATCGAAGGTTGGACCCGTTGGGACATCGCTGAGTCGCTGGCCCACGTTCCCGAATTACAATTGCGCGATAAGGACCAGGCGCTCTCGCTGATGGATGACACAACGGCTATTCACGATCTCGACCCCGCGGCCACGAACCTGGAAGGCTATCTTTTTCCGGCGACCTACAGCTTTCCTGAAGAGACTAAACCTGCCGCGATGGTAACGGGGATGGTAAAGCGCTTTCGTCAGGGATGGACACCGGAAAGAGCCGAACGGGCCCGGGCACTCGGCATGACGCCCAGGCAGATTGTGATCATTGCTTCCCTGATCGAAAGTGAAGCCAAGCTTAAAGAAGATCGTCCCCTGGTTGCTTCAGTGATTTACAATCGCCTCAAGAAACACGTCGCACTGGGCATCGATTCGACGATTGTCTACGCCTCAAAGCTGGCGGGTAAATGGAAGGACAATGGCAAGGTTTACAAGAGTGATGTCGATCGGCGCTCACCCTACAACACGCGCTTGTTTTCCGGATTGCCGCCGGGACCGGTCGGCTCACCGGGAGAAAGCTCGATCGATGCAGCGCTGAATCCGGCGCAGACGGATTATCTCTATTATGTTCGCGAGCCTTCGCGAAACGACGGGGCTCATAATTTCTACAGCAAGGAAGCCGATTTTGAAAAAGGGGTGCGGGCTTTAAGAGAGTGGGAACGAAGTCAGGGACGCTAAGCCAGCGCCGGCCCGACATCTGACTTTACTCGGGTACTT